>CBDVDO010000008.1:0-15985 GCA_965372765.1 uncultured Anaerolineales bacterium | reverse complement strand
CTGGAAATCCAACTGCGGGACGAAAACATCAAAGAGATCACCGTGGCCGGGATCGTTCAGGATTCATCAACGGGAGCGATTGATTTTCTCGCCCCACCCCTGGCTTACATCACCGCAGATACTCTGAAATTCTTTGATGAGCCAGAGCAGTTCAACCGCATTTATGCTACTGTTGAAGTCGGCCAGGATGACGATCCGCATATCCGTTCTATGCTGGCTGATCTAAAAGAGAAAATCGAAAAGAACGGCTATACTGTCGGACGCACTTTCCGTTCTAAAACCCATGAACATCCCCTGGAGTCCACCATCAACGCGGTCCTGGGTATCTTAATGGCCCTGGGGGTGTTGATCGTATTCCTTTCCAGCTCGTTGATTGCCAATACTCTCAGTGCCCTGCTCAATCAACATCTGCGCCATATCGGTGTCATGAAATTGATCGGGGGGCAGGATCAAATCATCTTTAGAATGTATTTAGTGCTGCTGCTGGTTTTTGGCTTTTTGGCGCTCTTGATAGCTGTCCCAGCTGGAGGCCAGGGCGCTTATGCGCTGGCCCAATATATTGCCGACGAGATGGGTTTTTCACTGCTGGGATACCGTATTGTGCCGCTCTCCTTCATCCTTCAAATAGCGGTTGGCATCCTGGTTCCCCTGGTAGCTGGATTCGTGCCCGTGATCAACGGGTCAAGAGTCACAGTCCAAATGGCGCTCGATGGAGACCGGATCCGGGATGATAGTGGGGATGATCCGTCTGGAAAAGAAGGGGGATCCCGCTTCGAACATTTCCAATTAAAAACTACCCGGGCTCTGGCTGACCGCGGCATCCGCATCCCCCGCCAAACCCTCATTTCTCTCCGCAACACCTTCAGGCAGCGGGGACGTTTGCTGCTGACGCTTTTCACACTCACCATGGGCGGGGCAATTTTTATTTCGGTCTATAATGTCCGGGTCACCCTGCATGATTATGTGGAAAATATCGGCAATTATTTCATGGCGGATGTTACGCTAGATTTTGAAAGGCCTTACAGGCTGGAAGAAATCAAACAGTATGCCTTTCAGGACCCGCGGGTGACTCATGTGGAAGGCTGGTCATATGCCAGCGCAGAGATTTTATTTCCCGATAGCTCTACTGCCGATAATATCAGCATCCTGGCGCCGCCTGCAGAAAGCGAACTTGTATATCCTATGATGGTTGAAGGACGCTGGATTAAACCTGGTGACGAGAAAAAACTTGTTATCAGCGAGGGAATATTCGATTATTATCCTGACTTGAAGATCGGCGATACCATCCCGCTTAAGATCAAAGGAAAAGAAGAAAATTGGAGTGTTGTGGGTGTATTTAAATTCATCGGATTGGAAGGGGTGATCGGTTATGCGCCTTATCAGTATATATCCCGCGAACAAAATATGGCCAACCGCTCTTTCTCCTACCGGATCGAAATCCAGGAGCATGATCGAGACGCCCAGGTGGTAATGGCCAAAGACCTGGACGCTTATTTCAGAGATCATGGTTTTCGGGTGCAGGTTGCCACTCCGGGGCTGTCAACCCTGGACAGTGCCTCTGAAAGTTTGGATATTCTGATCACCTTCCTGCTGATTATGGCTCTGCTGACGGCCACTGTCGGCTCCATGGGACTGGCTGGTACGATGAGCATGAACGTGCTGGAACGAACCCGGGAAATCGGCATCATGCGGGCTATTGGAGCCACCGACCTGGAGATCATCCGCATGGTGATCGTGGAAGGTATGTTGATCGGGACCCTCTCCTTTTTATTGGCGATGATCCTTGCCGTCCCTTTTACCTATTTACTATCCTCCATTGTCAGTAATGCCGTATTTGAAACACCTATCGACGTGGTTTTCACCCCCGTAGGGTATTTGATCTGGTTGGGGCTGGTGATCATTCTCTCAACCCTGGCCAGTGTTCTGCCCGCCCGCAATGCGGCGAGGCTGACCATTCGCGAGGTTTTAGCATACGAATAAAGCAGGTTGGCTGATTTTCGACTGCCATCAAAAAAGGAAATGAATATGAACACTCAAAAAACTAAAAGCATCTTATTCTTAAGCCTGGTTCTCATCTTGATACTGAGCGCTTGTGGTGGGGAGGAGACTCCGACCATTACGGAGCCAGTGGAAAGTATCAGCCTGGATTATGTAATCGCGGAAGGGCATTTGCTTCCTGCTCATAACAGCTGGCTCAACTTCTCCGCCCAGGGCAGGATTGATGAGATTCTGGTCAGGGAAGGCGAAAAAGTCGCCAGGGATCAGGTCCTGATGCGCCTGGCAAACCGCGAAGGTGCAGAGGCTTCGCTGCAAGCGGCTGAACTTGAATTAACCAAAGCCCGGCAGGACTATGATGATTTCACCCGTACCTCAAAACTGGTAACCGCGGAAGCCTGGCAAGCCTATCTGTATTCCCAGATACAGCGGGGAGAAGCTGAAGGCGAGTGGGAAGATTTGGACCTCGAATTTCTGGAGGATAAAATCGATGATGCCCTGATTGAAGTCCGGGACAGCGAGGATGAACTGGAAGACGCGCAAGAAGAATGGGAAATATATCAAGATATCGACGAGGGGAACTATGCCAGGCAGGCAGCTGAAGATGAGTTGGAGGATGCTCAGGACGCCTTTAACGAAGCCCAGCGCGATCTGGAAGAAGCCAGTCGACAGATTGACCTCCTCCGGGCCGACCTGGATGCCGCCCTGGCTGCCGAGGTAGAGGCCAAACGGAAGTACGAGATGTGGTCCCAAGAGGGTTTTGATCTCGATCAGCAAACCCTGTTGGAATCCCGGGTCATAACCGCTGAAGCTGGAGTGAAAGCAGCCCAGAATGCCCTGGACAACTACAGGCTAACGGCTCCCTTCGCTGGTACGGTGACGGACATATACCTGGAGACCGGTCAGTTTGTTGGCCCCGAAGCCAGGGCAGTCCAACTGGCCGACTTAAGTGAATTTATAATCGAAACCAGCGACCTGACTGAGCTGGAAGTGGTCAAAATCAGTGTGGGGCAAACGGTAGAAATAGTCCCCGATGCCCTGCCAGATATCCTGCTGTTAGGAAAAGTGGAACAAATCGGGCAGTCCTTCAAGACCCAGGCCGGCGATATCATTTACACGATCACCATCAGATTGGATGAGACTGACCCCAACTTGCGGTGGGGGATGACGGTGGAGCTCACCTTTCTTCCGGAATAAGAAAAGCTGCGCTTTTCAAACCAGCTCTTTAGATTTCCACTCCGTAGAGGCTGCTCATGCCAGAAGACGGGGAGAGTGAGTGCTAGCAGGATATTTTTTATTTGTTCAGATTTAAAATAGTAGAAAAAGCATCAGGGGAAGAGAATAAGCAAAGATTCCCCCTCTTGCTTAATTTTTTCTAGATCCCAAAGCATGGGATGGTATTGAATCGTTCGCCACAAGTCTGCCATATCAATATAGTGGGGGTGATAGGCATGTCCCGACTGCCCGGTGGTATGAATTGTAAGCGAGTTTGATAAATCGCTGAGATCAACAATCATCCGCATCGACGGCAGCCAATCAATCAGGTAGGGATTAGCAGGATCCCAGCCAGTTGCGTTGATAATATCGTTTCCACCAGATGCCGGATACGGGCCCCTGTTGAAGGCAGTATTGATGAAAGGGAAACTGTCCATTACCTGATTGTAAAAAGTGATCGTATGCAGGTCTCCCCATTTCCAGGAGGCCGGATCCTTCCCTTGTTCTTTTGTAATTTCCCGGTAGGATTCTTCAAATGTCAGGCGGAAGATGTCTTCCATATTTTCTATATTGCTGGTGGTTTGATTGTCCCAGAGGGAATTTTCCGGCATTTTAACCAGTAAGCGGATGATTTCCTTTGCGCTGGATCACACGCCAACGTGATGATAATCCGGCAGGTTATCCTGGACTGTATTGTTTACCAGATTCTGCCAGAAGACCATATATAGCGCTGCTGGCGCAGAGTCCAGATCCGCTTGATAATCCCAATTTCCTAAAAGTTCCTGCGCATCAGTTAACTCCGAATCGGAAAATTGTATTTCCAGCAGTGTTGGAATCAGAGATTCTGCCAGCAGATCATGATTATCTCCCTGCATTTGTTTGATATAAGCTTGAGTTATTGGATCAGGCGCTGCCTCCAGCAGGTCAACAATTCGCTGCGCCCGGAAGCCGCGATTCCATTCTGCCGTGATCAGGTAGGGATAATCTGATCCCACGACAGCATTATTGGCTGTTACGATATATCCTTCTGAGGGATTAAGAGTGTAAGGAAGTTCCTCAAATGGGATATAACCCTGCCACTCGTACTCTCCTGTCCAGCCTGGAACAGGCAGCATGCCGTCGTGTCCTTCGGCCCGGATGGGGATCCAACCCGGCATTTGATAGGCGATATTTCCCTCAATATCCGCATAGAGCAGGTTTTGAGACGGTACGGCAAATTCTTTCGTTGCTTCCCGGAAGTCCTGCCAGTTTTGGGCCAGGTTGAAATCCCAAATGGCACAGAAAACGCAGCTTGGTTCCAGGGCGGTCCAACGTAAAGCCAGAGCATAATTCTCAGGAACTGGAAGTGTTGTATTTTCGGCAAATTCCTCCAATCCGTAGACTGACCCGATAATTGGACCATGTTGGGTAAGGTAAACCACATGCTCGATTGGGTCCTTCCCCGCGACTTGAATTGTTTCGGTAATTACTTCCATTTCCACCCATTCCCCTTGAATTTCGTACTGGGTGGGATCCTCAGGATTTAACTTTTCAATGTAGAGGTCCATAACATCAGGTCCGACGTTAGTAAGACCCCAGGCGATCCGGTCATTATGGCCAATGACAATTCCAGGAACTCCTGCAAATGAGAATCCAGCTACATCTAATTGGCACTCTATGGTTTTTTCCAGGCAGTGCAAACCAACTTCATACCAGATCGAGGGCATTTGGGAGCCCAGGTGCGGGTCATTGGCCAGATAGGGTTTTCCGGTATCGGTGAGGTCACCGCTGATTACCCAGCTGTTAGAACCAATCGATTCGAAACCACCTCCTGTAATACTATCCAGATCTTCAATCCTGGATTGGATGGACTGTAAAAGAGGAGTGAGCCCTGATAAGGGATTGATGTTAGCAGGTTGATTTTGAGTGGAATTGATCGATAGATCAGGTGGAGAGCCGGATAAAGGAAAATTGGGAACGATTACGGGATGATCCTGGGGATAAGGTGGATAGATAAACTCTAGCTGATCTGTTGTTATATCCTTCAGCAATTTTGCCTGGTCAACTTCTGTTCCCAAATTAGCCCGCAGATCCCAGGCCATTGCCTTTCCCCAGGTGAGGCTGTTCAGGGGTGTCCAGGGTTTCGGTTCATAACCAGCATTCAGAAGTGGCAGGAACGCATACTCAAGACTGAGCTCTGCTCCAGATTTATCTTGAATGTAAGCATTTACCCCTTCAGAATACGCTTCGAGGATGAAAAGTTCATCAGAACCCAGCAGGGCGAGTTCCTGTTTTGCAACTCTTTCCCATCCCAGGGTTCGAAGGAATTTATCTGTCTCCACCATTGGGTTCCCCAACAACTCAGATAACCTTCCTGCGCCTTGATGACGCCAGAAGTCCATCTGCCAGAATCTGTCCTGGGCATGGACATATCCCTGAGCAAAGAACAAATCATGATGCGTTTCTGCATAGATGTGTGGAATGCCGAAGGAATCCCGGTAGATTTCCACCTTCCCATTCAGCCCGGAAATCTGTATTTCACCTTCGACCAGGGGGTATGATTTTACTGCAGACCTCTGGACCCACGGAGGGTAGAATATCGCCAACACTACTGCTAAAAGAAGAAGGACAAGCGCAGCGCCAAGGATAATTCGACCTATTTTTTTCACCATCAGATACCTCCATTTACCCCTTGTAAAAGAGCAGACGAGTTGCGAAAAGACCCCCTTTTGTTTCAGATGCTGAAATTGATAACACCAGCCAATTATGGTTGGTTATGAATTTCTTTTTTCCCCCAGGGTTGCCCGCAGGTATGATTCAATAAATGGATCCAGATCGCCATCCAGAACAGCTTCGGTATTACCGTCCTCGAAATTAGTTCTGTGATCTTTCACCATATGGTACGGGTGGAGGACGTAAGATCTGATCTGGCTTCCCCATTCAGCCTTTTGATATTCTCCTCTTAGTTCTTCAATTTTCTCTTTCCGGATACGCAGTTTTAATTCCGCCAGGCGAGCTAATAATACCCGCATTGCCATCTCGCGGTTTTGAGTCTGGGAACGTTCATTCTGGCAGCTGGCGACAATTCCTGTTGGGATGTGAGTGATACGCACTGCTGTGTCGTTTTTCTGAACACTTTGTCCCCCTGCGCCTCCAGAACGGAAAGTGTCAATTCGCAGATCGTTGGGATTGATCTTGATGCTGCTCTCGTCCTCAACCTGGGGCAGGATTTCAACCAAAACGAAAGATGTATGCCTTCTATTGGACGAATCAAAGGGTGATATTCTCACCAGGCGGTGTACGCCCTTTTCAGATCTGAGATATCCAAAAGCATATAAACCGCTGATGGAGATCGTTGTGCTTTTTATTCCTGCTTCTTCCCCGGGTGTTAAGTCAATTGTCTCTGTTTTAAATCCGCGTTTTTCTGCCCAGCGGAGGTACATCCGCTGCACCATTTCAGCCCAATCCTGGGCATCATTCCCGCCGGCGCCGGCATGGATGGCTAATAGAGCATCTCCCCGGTCGTATTCACCGGAAAGCATGGCATTAAACTCCCTTTTTTCGATTTCTGCCTGGATGGTCTCGACTTCAGCCTTCAGTTCTTCCTGAAGACTTTCATCGTCCAAGACTGCTAATTCCAAGGCATCCTTGAGCTGCCCCTCCAGGGCTGTCCAGCCCTTAATTTCTTCTTCCAGGGCAGAAAGGGTTTTCATTACCTTCCTGGCTCTATTCTGGTTGTCCCAGAGATCTACTGCTTGAGATTCCTCTCTCAGCTTTTCAAGTTTTTCTACTTTTTTAGCTACGTCAAAGACGCTCCAGCAGGTTTTTGGTTTTTTTCTGACTCTCTTTGAGAATTGTATATAAGGATTCCATGAAGTTTCTCCAAAAAAATGAATGACTGCTTTGTCTGTTAGATAAGGTTTTATTCCTGATCTGGCTTATATATTGTAATAATAACTGTTTTTGTTTTAACCTGATATCCCGGGAATTTAATTTTCCTTTATCCAACTGTGGTAGAGAGTAATTCCGACTGAGAGAGCCAGGTTCAATGAATCGACTGCATTATGCTGGGGAATCCGGATGCTGGTTCCAAACTGAAGGTATTCATCTCCTAATCCACTGGCTTCTTCCCCAAATACCAACGAGTAAGGCGGCTGGAATTCAATTTCCGGGAGAGCGATTTTACCATTCGTCATTAATGGATAAAGTGAATGGTCTGCGTATGAACCCCAGTAATCAGTAAACTCCCGAAATGATTTTATCTTGAGTTGGAAGACTGATCCCATAGAAGCCCGGATGACTTTCGGATCAAACGGATCAGCAGCAGGTTCCACCAAAGCTAAATTATATTTTCCATAACCCAGCATTGTGCGCATGATAGTCCCTAAATTTCCCATGCTCGATGGATGAACAAGGACTAGATGATTCTCTGCCGGGTCAAGGTCCATGTTGAGTTTCTGGAATACACCAATTGCATAAGTATTCCCCCGGGAGGCAAGTTTATTTACCAGATTGTCATTTTCTATGATTTCAATCTGTTGTTCCCGGCATAAATTACGGATCTTTGTTATACCCTGATTTTTCAAACCCTTGGAATGCAGCAATACAGCCAGAACGGATTCCGGTTGGTAGGTTAAGAGTTCCAGGGTAGGATAGACCCCGAAACAATAGGAATGGTCAAAGTCTTTTTGATATCTTTTTAATTTCAAATTCAGAGGCATATTATCCTTGGTTTAACAGTCCGTTGATGAACCCTTCCGGGTTGAATGTTATCAGGTCTTCCGGCTTTTCGCCTAACCCGGCGAATAGTATTGGAAGTCCGAGTTTTTCTTGGATGGCAAATACCATTCCGCCTTTCGCTGAGGAATCTAATTTCGCCAGGATAATGCCATCCAATGGGATGGCCTCCTTAAATGCTTCAGCCTGGTGAAGAGCATTTTGTCCGGTTGTTGCATCCATAACCAACCAGGTTGCATGCGGTGCTCCGGACAGTGCCTTGCCAGCGACGCGGTGGATCTTTTTTAATTCTTCCATCAGGTTATACCTGGTATGGAGCCTCCCCGCAGTATCTATGAGGAGGATATCCTTCTTGCGGGAGATGGCAGCTTTAACGCCATCGTATACCACTGCTCCTGGGTCGCCATCTTTTTGCCCTGCGATAACGGGTATATCCAATCGTTCTCCCCAGACCTGGATTTGTTCTAGGGCAGCAGCTCGGTAGGTATCCGCTGCAGCGAACAGCACACTAAATCCCTCAACCTGGAATTTTTTTCCCAGTTTTGCCAGGGTAGTGGTTTTCCCCGATCCATTAACTCCTACAATCAGGATCACGGATGGCTTGTGATTCCAGGCCAGTTCTGGCGGGGATTTCAGTCGGGATCGTAATTCTTGTTCAACTACCTGCCTTAACTCCTCAGTTCGGATTAAACCCAGCTGTTCAACCCGGGATCGGACCTTGTCCAGCAGCTCAAGACTTGTTTTAACGCCTATATCTGCTTGGATGAAGAGTGACTCCAGATCTGCCCAGGTATCCTCAGAGATCTCGCTTGCTCCAAAAAATGCCGCGATTTTCCCAAAAGTTGATTTTCTGGTCTGGGAGAGACCATTTTTCCACTTGCTAAGTGTGTTTTCCATCGCCTGCATTATAACACGCGCGTTTTTTAGAGTTGTGTTTCCAACAAGGGTGGTGAGCAGCTGCAAGTTAACTGATTGCCAAAGGATTAATTGAAAAATTTATCCACGAGTTTTGAAAAATGAGCAAAATGCAGTAAGGTATAATGGCACCAGCGAGGGGCTTATCAGTTGAGTATCATTCGGGGAGTTTTTATTGGAAAAGGGTCAGACCAAATGATAAAAGTTCAAGTGTTGTTTTTTGCTACTATTCGGTCAATAGTTGGTCAAAAGGAAATGGAGGTTGAGCTTGCCTCAGGGTCTACTGTCCGGGATCTTAAACAAAAGATTATTGAGATATATCCTCATGCCGGCCCGGCAATGGAATCAATGCTCACAGCTGTGAACCGGATATTTTCAGAGGATGATACTGCTTTGCCAGATCAGGCAGAGATCGCGTTTTTCCCGCATATAAGCGGTGGTTGAAAAGTCGGGTCTCAGCTAAGGAATTAACGAATGATTACCTGGCTGTTTAACGTTTGAACATTTGTATAACGAAGATTCAGGAGATAATGAAATATGGTCACCTGTCGGGATTGCCGCCAACAATATCCGCAGGACTCCCTGCCGCATCTATGTCCAAATTGTGGGGGATTGTTCGGATTTTCTGAAGGGATAACCTATTCCACTGAAAAAGTTGAACCCGGACTGCCTGGAATCTGGCGCCATCGGCATAGTTTTGCTCTACCGAACGGGGCGCCGCTGATTACCCTTGGGGAGGGAGATACACCGCTGATATGGAGCCATGTCTTTGGTAAGAAGGTTGGTTTTAAGCTCGAAAGTTTAAATCCTACCGGTTCATTTAAAGACAGGGGCACAGCTGTTCTGGTCAGTTGGCTGGCCGCTGCCGGAGTGAAAGAAGCGGTAGAGGATTCTTCCGGCAACGCAGGCTCATCATTTGCAGCCTATGCTGCCAGATCAGGGATTAAGGCCAGGATTTTTATTCCCTCCTCTGCGTCTGGGCCTAAACGATCCCAAATTGAAAGTTACGGGGCTGATGTAGTTGCCGTTCCTGGTTCCAGGACAAAGGCTGCTGAGGCGGTTCTTCAGGAGGTTGAAGAAGGTGCAATCTACGCCAGTCATGCTTTTTTGCCTCAGGGAACAGCGGGGATTGCCACAATAGCTTATGAGTTGGTACAGCAGATGGATGGAATACCGGGCACAATTCTTCTTCCTGTGGGACATGGCAGTTTACTTCTGGGGATAGCTTTGGGTTTCCAGGCGTTAAGACAAAGTGGTTTAATACCGCGGATCCCAAAGATAATCGGTGTTCAAGCTGCAGAATGTGCCCCGCTGTTCAAGGCCTATGAGAACCAGTACAAAGAGCCGGCATCGACAGTTGAAGGAAAAACCAGCGCCGAGGGAGTCCAGATCTCAACTCCATATCATGGAAAAAATGTACTTCGTGTTGTAAAAGAAAGCGGAGGAAGCTTTGTTGCGGTTGGTGAGCAAGAGATAGCTGCTGGTCAGCAGCAACTTGCAAAACTTGGCATTCATGTTGAGTTGACATCCGCCTTGGTTTGGAACGCTTTGGAGCAAATTCATCAAGAATATCCAGAGCCAATTGTCTGCATATTAACCGGACATGGATTAAAGGGTGTTTGAACCGTTGCCTATCTCTAGGCATTGGGTATAATAAAACACTATCTAGAACGATTATGTCGGGATGTTGGAACTGATGGACCGCGAGGTTCTTGGATGAGGGAGTTCGCTGACCCTGAGTTCCGGGAGTTAATCATGAGTAAGCCTCAGGGCTGGGAGACAATAGAATCTCCCCCTCAATTTAATCAAAGAGTAGGATTGGGTTTTAAGAATCTCACCCTTCTCACCCGGGCATTAACCCACCGATCTTACATAAACGAAAATCCAGACGCAATAGAGGATAATGAACGGTTAGAATTCCTCGGGGATGCGGTGCTGGATTTTATTGTTGGAGCATGGCTTTATCACCATTACCCAGAAATGGCTGAAGGTGATTTGACCCTGATCAGAACAGCGATGGTGCGCACTGAACAGCTGGCGGAGTTCGCCCGGTTGATCAAGCTGGGAGAGGCGATGAGGCTGGGACAGGGAGAAATTGCGTCCGGAGGAAGGACCAGGAATGCCTTACTCTGTGCCGGATTTGAGGCGCTGATAGGGAGTTATTACCTGGACCAGGGGATCAAAGCAGTGGAAACATTTTTTGAACCTTATCTGGTACAGGCATTGGATGAGGTCATGGTTGATGGCCATCCTCATGACCCGAAAAGCCTGCTGCAGGAATGGGCTCAGGCCAGAGGATTAAACCCGCCAGTATATGAAACAATTAATGAAATAGGACCAGACCATGAAAAGGTATTTGAAGTGAAAGTCAGCGTAGAAGGAAATGTTTCCGGGCTAGGTAAAGGCAACAGTAAAAGGGAAGCATCAAAAATTGCGGCAAAAGAGGTCCTAGATCAATTATCACAGAACACCCATAAACAGGTTAAGGGAAACTGAGGATTCATGCGACTGAAATCCATCGAGCTTAATGGTTTTAAAACATTTGCAACCAAAACGAATTTTGAATTCGCGAATGAAATCACGGTTATCGTCGGACCCAACGGATCCGGCAAGTCAAATATAGCCGATGCGGTGCGATGGGTACTTGGTGAACAATCTTATAAGCTGCTGCGGGGAAAAAAGACCCTGGACATGATTTACTCAGGTTCTGAACAGCGTCCGCGCGCCGGGATGGCAGCCGTTACTATTGTGTTCGACAACAGCGAGGGTTGGCTTCCCATCGATTTTTCGGAAGTTTCGATCACGAGGCGTGCTTTTCGGGATGGAAAAAATGAATACCTGATTAACGGGCAGCAGGTTCGGCTTCGGGATGTGTATGAACTTTTGGGTCAATCGGGGTTAGCTGATAGAACCTATACTATCATCGGGCAGGGATTGGTAGATGCTGCCTTATCCTTAAAGGCGGAAGAACGACGCATGCTCTTTGAGGAAGCGGCAGGTATTGGGCTTTACAGATCAAGAAAAGCCGAAGCGGAAAGAAGATTAGAAAAAACCAATCGCAACTTGGATCGGGTTGATGATATTCTCTCAGAATTAAAACCCCGTTTAAAAAGTCTCCAGCGGCAGGCAGTCCGGGCAGAGCAGTATGATCAGGTAAAAGCAGACTTGAGAGTACTTCTGCGTGAATGGTATGGTTATCACTGGGCAAGAGTCCAATCGAATTTACAGAAAGCCAAGAAACTGGAAGGGGATCAACGTCTCAGTTTAGATAAAGCACGGACCACGCAGGCAGTGTATGACCGTGAGTTATCTGAGAATCAAGTCAGGGTTCAATCCCAGCGATCAAGGCTGAATTCCTGGCATAGGGAATTAGCTGAACATCATAACGAAAAAGAAAAAATCAGCCGGAACCGGGCTGTAGCCGAGGAAAGAATCAGATCTCTTGAAAAAAGATCCCAGGACCTGAAAACCGAGAAGGTACGCCTTGATGAACAAGTAGAGATAACTCAGGAAAGGCTTGAGCAATCCCAGATAGAAGCGGCTGCAGATAAAACTCGATTCCAGGAATCACAACTGAATGTCGAACGAGCGAGAGAGGAACTGGAAATTAAACGGGAGCTAATGACAACTCTCGGGATCGAATCTTCCACTGCGAGAGAAGAACTTTCAAAATTTTCAGATCAGCAAATTCGGCTGACGTCCCGATTGGCTGACCGCCAGGATCAGAAACAAAGAAATGAAACCAGACTAAAGGCCGCAAAAGATCAAATCAAGATTGCCGAAGAGCAATTCCAGAAAGTCCAGAAGGGGTATCAAGAAATTAAGAAGCAGCTTGGCCAGGCAGCTGCTGTAAGGGATGCAATAGACAAGGAATTCATCAGCGTTCAGAAAGATAAGACTGCCGGTGAAAAATATCGTCAGGAATTGAAAGACAAGTTATCTACAGTCCAGACTGAGAGCAGCCGGCTGTCTGCCGAATTGAATGTTCTCCAGCAAGCGGAACAAAAATTGGCAGGGTATGCAAATGGCGCGAAATTGCTGCTCACTCAATCCCGGTCCGGCAGACTTTCCGGGGCACTTGGCACGTTAAGCAATTTCCTGGAGGTGCCGGAGGAATATGAAAGACCGATTGCCGCTGCCTTAGGGGATTACCTCGATGCAGTCATTTTAGAGAAGGAAACGGATTCCAATCAGGCATTGGAACTGCTGCTGAATGAGACCACAAAAGGTGTGCTGCTGCCATTAAATCGGTTAATTACCCTCGATCGCCCAAAACTTGAAAACAATATCCCCGGATTAATTGGGATAGCAGCGGATCTTGTAACAATACCCCCTAAATTCCGACCGGTGGTGGATTTATTATTAGGGCGTGTTTTTGTGATGAAGGACAAGAAGGATTTAAGCAGGGTTCTGCGAGACCAACCATTGGGAACGAAGGCAGTAACACTCCGGGGTGAAGTATTTCACACCACTGGCGAAATTATTGCCGGAAATGAGGGAACACCCAGCACTCTTAGTCGATCCCGCCAGCGTAAAACCTGGGAAGAGAAAATTTCCTCCTCGTCCAAGCAAATATCCAAGCTTGAGGAGCAGATTCAGCGAGTGGATCAAAAGTTGGTTGGTTTTGAGGAAAAAGAAGAGGAATTACAAGGGGGGTTGTCCAGGGCGAAACAGGATGAAACCTCGATTGAGAATAACTTCAGTCAGATTTCCCTGGATCGCAATTCTGCGGAACAAAAAATTGAATGGGAAACTGCTCAACACCAGGCAATTATTGATGAAGCGTCAGAAAGAGAAAATGAGATCAACCGGATCTCCAGTGAACTTGAAAATATTCAGGCCGGCATACTCCAGGCGCAGGAAATTGTATCGAAATCATCTGCAGCTATTCGGGCGATTTCATTGGAAGAGGAAAGAGAACAGCTGGCACATTGGGAAACACAAACTGCTGTCACTGAACGAGCATTAAGTGATGTTGAAGAAAGGCTTGGAGAACGAGAAAATACCTGGCAGGAAGCGAAAAGCAGTGTCCAACGAAATAGCGACCTTGGCAGTCAGTATCAGACGCAAGCTGCAGATTTGGGTGAAGAAACAAAACACCTGGAGAAGCAGGAAAATACACTTCATCAGGAAATATCTGAATTGCGTACATTGATCGATACTACTGAAATTGAGCTTACTGAAGATGAAACGGAACAGCGGGAACTGCAGAGCAAAGAAGCAAAAGCGCGACGAGTCCTTAACCAGGCAGAACGGGCTTATGCGCAGGCAGATATCAACCTGACCCGGAATAGGGAAAAACTTGAATCGATTCAGGAACGAATAAAAGAGGATATCGGCTTGGTGGAATTGGAATTTAACAAGGATATCTCCGGCCCGACTCCCTTACCGCTGGAAGGATATGTTGAGAAACTACCAACCGTAAAAGAAATAGCCAGTGATTTAGGCAGTATTATCAGAGAGCAGCGAGCACAGTTGAGAAGATTGGGTGCAATAAACCCTGAAGCCCAGCATGAATACCGCGAAGTTAATGAGCGGCATGAGTTTTTAACTGAACAGTTGTCAGATCTCAGGAAAGCGGAAGCAGATCTCAAGGAAGTCATTGCTGAACTGGATGTAATAATGGAGCGGGAGTTCAGGAAGACCTTTAATGCAGTTGCGGGGGAATTTAGAGAAATCTTTACCCAGTTATTTGGGGGAGGGAAGGGACAGCTGGTCCTCACTGAGCAGGATGATTTAACTGGATCCGGGGTTGATATCCAGGTCAGGCTCCCGGGCCGAAGGACCCAGGGTTTATCCCTTCTGTCAGGAGGAGAACGGAGTTTAATTGCAGCGGCATTGATCTTTTCCCTTTTGAAAATTTCACCGACACCTTTCTGTGTTTTGGATGAAGTAGACGCCATGCTGGACGAGTCAAATGTTGCCCGGTATAGGAAAATTCTCCGGGAATTGAGCTCAGATACCCAGTTTATAGTTATCACTCATAATCGGAATACAGTCCAGGTAGCTGATGTGATCTATGGCATTATCATGTCGGAAGATTCCTCTAGCCAGGTGTTGAGCTTAAAACTGGATGAGGTTGATGAAGTGATTGACTCCTGATAGGGAAGTCACTCCGCTTATTCTGGACTTGTTCTTAATTATTCCGGTTTCCAGGCAACTAATCTGAAGGTGGAACTAGCGACTGATTGTGACAATAATCTGATCAATATTGAATGCCCCTTCTCTGTTTTGATGAAAACTGGATTTATTTATCTTCAACATTCATAATAGCGATGAAGTCAACGTCTGATTTGGAGATGAACACTTTCAACTTGGGTTTATAATAATATAGATGGTTTTATCTGTTCAAGATATTATCCGAAAATACCAGACCTTCCTGGTTTTTCTGGAGGAAACTCATGACCCAAACAATTTCAGATCAACTTGATCAAGTACTAATAAATTTCGAGAGGAATGTTCCCCATGTGGAGGCCACTGCCATTGTAAGCACTGATGGTTTGGTGATCGCATCCAGGTTGCCAGACAAGGTTGAAGAGGATAGGGTCGGTGCCATGGGTGCCGCAATTCTTTCCATCAGTACTCGCAGCGGGGAAGAACTGAACAGAGGAGAAATGCGCAGGGTGTTAATTGAGGGAACGAATGGATATTTGTTAATTCGCAGTATTGGCGAGTTTGCGATTCTGGTTGCCCTGGTTGATAAAAAGGTCCGACTGGGTATGCTTTTCTATGAATGTAAAAAATGTATAGCTCAATTGAATGAAATTTTATAACCTTGAATTAATTGTGAACCATAAGATACAGTGAGGGAAACATGGATGATATTAAAACTACAATAATTAACCGTGACCTAAATCCTTACCACTCATTTTTGTCCTCATTTTTTGCTGGTTTGGCAGAACTGGGTATGATAAATCAAGGATCCATTAATATCGTCTCAAAAAGAGCCGCAGAATATTTATATTCTTATTTGGATGCGAAAGATATCATCCCGGATATGAATGCAGTTCCGGGTGATACGACCGCAGAAGTGGTTAAAAATTTAATCTTGTATATTAATAAGATACTTAGTCTGATGGGGGATTATGACCTTCAGGAAGTTGATGAAGGTCAGGTCGTTTTATTGGTAGCGGCAGATAAATGC
>CBDVDO010000007.1:0-16671 GCA_965372765.1 uncultured Anaerolineales bacterium | reverse complement strand
GGTTGAAAAAACGTAATTATATTCCGCCCAACCTGGGTCAACAGAATGAATATGATGTGGCCGATAAACCGGTCTGGCTGGAAGTTGGCATCGTAGTTTTTGCATTTTTATTATTTGGCACCAATGAGGAAACCTACCTGGCTCTCTATGCTGCCGGTGTGTTTATTCTATTGAGTATGACGGGGTGGGCGGTTACCAAACGGCTGATCCGGCAAACCAGGGAAAACTTTACGATAGGGAAAGCCCTGTTGATTCCGGGAACAGCCGTTGCAGCTGTGCTCACTACCGGGGCAACAGCGATCATCTTTGAAGAGCGTTTTTTCGAGGGAGCCTGGACCTATTTATTGTTCATCCCGATTCTTTTTGTCGGGTTTAGTATCTCCAGGTCTATGCTGGGGGAACCGGATCCCGTGCTGGATTACCTTGGAGGTCTGGACACATCTCTGCTGGCTGGATTTGGCTTTGGACAGATGGCTCCTGCCACGGTTGCTGTTGGGGGGACACCGATGTCTCCACCTGAAATAACCTGGGAACCTGAACCGATAGAAAGAAGCCACTGGCGCACCGAACACAAAATTATCAATAAGATTGCTGTCTTGCTGGATGGATCTGTATATGCCGCCCAGGCGCTGCCGGCTGCTAAACGGATCTGCAGAGAAACCGGCGCCTCAATGACGCTGCTGTCCGGAGTGAAATCCTATTCTCATGGACCACAGGAGCAATTCAACGCGGATTTGGCTGCCCGCGAAATTTATCTGGATAGCATGATGGAACAGCTAAAAGCCGATGGATTTAAAGTGGATAAAGCAGTCCGGAGGGGATCGATTGCCGAAGTCACCCAGGCTTACGTAGAATTAGCCGGGATAGACTTGGTGGTCACCACTACCCGGGGAAAATCCGGCGAAAAGCACTGGATGAGCGGAGGTGTAAGCTCAAAACTGATGATGAAGCTGGACATCCCGGTTTTCCTGGTGCAGGGTGATCAACCAAAAGATCTGGGGAGAAAACCTGAACGCATGCTGGTGGCGCTGGATGGGTCGATTGCCTCTGAAAAAGTGCTGCCTTATGCCCGGACGCTGGGACAGGTTTATGATAGCGAAGTAACTTTGCTTTCAGTTCCCCAAATTCCGGAAACTGAAAATTACCGTGCTCCGGCGGATGTTGTCGAAAACTTGCGTGCGGAGGCAGAAGCCAAAATGAAGAATTTCCTGGACGCGGTTGCTCGCAGTTTGGAGAAAGACGGTTTAAGAGTTTCCACCCTGGTAAAAGGATCCCGTCCGGCAACTACTGTTGTGGAAACAGCAGAAGAAGAAGACTACGGAATAATTATGCTGACTTCAAATGGCAGGGGAGCTTTTGATCGGATGATCATGGGCTCTGATTCTGAACGTGTAGTGGGAAGCACCAATCGCTGCGTGCTGATGATGCCTTCGAGAAATAATAATTAGTACTTTAATACATAAGGCTCCCGGAGTTTTTGAAGCTCTGGGAGCCTTTTTTGTTATTAATTATCCTTCCAGATACGCCTTTAATCCAGCTGTCAGCGGAGGAAGGATCTCGTGCATATCACCTACCAGGCCAAAGCGGGCAAAGTTAAAAATTGGTGCGTCAGGGTCCTTATTGATGGCAACAATAACTTTGCTGCTGCGCATCCCAGCCAGATGCTGGATAGCCCCGGATATTCCGCAGGCAATATACAGGTCAGGCGAGACCACTTTGCCGGTTTGACCAACTTGATGATCGTACTCAATATACCCGGCGTCTACTGCAGCCCGGCTGGCGCCAACTGCCGCGCCGAGAACATCTGCCAGATTTTGAATCAGATCAAATCCCTGCTCTGCCTTCCAGATCTCCGCGCCTTCTTCATCCAGGTCATCTGGCGGAGTGAGGGCAGGATTAAGAGCAGTGCCCCGTCCCCCGGTAACAATCACGCTGGCGTCCGTCAGGCTGATACCGGAAGCTTTTTCCTGATGATCCAAAACAGTTGTAGCTTGATCCGCAGGATCGAGAGATACTTCTAGATTAGTTATTGATCCTGACCGTCCTGTATCTGGTTCCGGTTTGTCGAACGCCCGGGTCCGGATTGTGATAATCTCCGGGCTGGTGCTGCAGGTTAGTTTGGCCAATAATTTCCCGCCATAGATGGACCGGGTTGCTGTGATCTTATCCCCTTTCCAATCCAGGTCTATGACATCCACCATCACACCCGATTCCAGGTCAACTGCTGCCATACCGGCCAGGGTTCTTCCACGAGTAGTAGTGGGGAAAATCATCACGTCCGGCTGATAATCCCCGGCAGCTGCAGCGATTAACTCTGCCAGCGGTTCGGGGCGGAAATCTTTCAGAATAGCGTGATCTGCCAGGAAAACCTGGTCGGCGCCATAATGAAAAGCTTGTTCAGCAAGGTCATTTACACTCTCTCCCAGGATCAAAGCAGCTGCTTCTCCACCGCTGTCAGCAGCAATTTTGGCTGCCAACCCCAGCGCTTCCCATGATGAGGACTGCACTTTCCCGTGAAAATGATCTATGTATGTGAGTATTTTTTTTGTCATTAGAGCACCTTCTCGGCAATTAATTTTTCGACCAGGATTTTAGCTTTCTCTTCCGCAGTATCCCCGTCAATGATCTCGGTAATGATTTCTTGTTCAACCGGTTCATTAACCTCAGGCCAGGAGATTGAAGATGAAGGAGGATCAATGCCCAAATCTGCCAGACTCCATACTGGATATTCAGCTTTGGATGCCTTGCGTATTCCCATAAATGAAGGATAGCGTGGTTCACCATAATCCTTGGTGACGCTTACTACAGCGGGCATTTGGCTTTTGATGATTTGGTTTCCCTCTTCCATGGAGCGGATAATCTGAAGGCTGTTCTCCGCTGGAGTAACCTGTTCAAATTTAGAGACCAGAGTCAGCGAAGGCCATTTTAGGAGCCGGGCAACCTGAACTGGCAGCAGGCCGGTATCAGTGTCTACTGACTGCTGTCCAAAGAGCACCAGATCTGCCTCGCCGATTTTCGTAATAGCTGCTGCCAGGACTTTGGATGCAGCCACATTATCAGATCCTTTCAGGGCAGGGTCTGAGACCATTACTGCAGCATCTGCACCCATGGCCAGAGCGTGTTTAATAGCTTCAGTTTCTTCTTCCTTGCCGAGACAGAGGGCAGTTACCTCTCCCCCCTGATCAGCAGCCAGATTCAGAGCAGCTTCCACAGCAAATTCATCCCAGGGATTGATAATCAATGGGGCATCACCCCAGCTGATAATCCCGTTTTCAACTGCCATAGTAGCTGCTGTATCCGGGACCTGCTTCACACAGACAATAATTTTCACACTTTTACCCTCCTTGTTGATTGGAAATTAGATGATGGTTGTTCACTCCCGGATCTATTATCAGGTCCAGGATTCTTGGTCATATGGTGGACACCCTTTACGGAGTTTTTTATCCTGGCGCCGCTTTAGCGCATAATCCGCTTGGATAAGGGATTGGATTTCATTGCTTCCTTCGTAAATCACGGCACCTTTGGAATTCCTCAGGTAGCGTTCTACTGGATATTCATCACTGAACCCGTAGGCGCCGTGGATCTGGACAGCTTCGGAAGCCGCCTTGAAGGATGCTTCGGTCGCATACCATTTTGCGGCAGACGTTTCTCTGGTATTGCGCTCCCCCTTGTTTTTCATCCATCCTGCTTTGAGGTACAGAAGTCTGGCAGCCTGGTAGTCCAATGACATGCGGGCAATTTTCGCCTGGATGAGCTGCAGATCACTAATTTTTTCTCCGAAAACCTTCCGTTGATCTGCATACTCTCTACTAGCCTCCAGTGCTGCCCCAATCAAACCGGTTGCGCCAGCGGCAACCGTGTAGCGGCCGCTGTCAAAAGAGGACATGGTGACTTTAAACCCTTCTCCTTCCCTCCCAATCATGTTTTCCGCAGGAACACGCACATCCTGGAAGGCAATCCAACCAGTGGATCCGGCCCGGATACCCAGCTTTCCATGGAGATCACCCCTGGAGATGCCGGGGGAATTCAAGTCTACTATGAAGGTAGATAAACCTTGATAAGCCTGGCTGGCTTTTGGATTTGTGCGGACAGTAACAACTGCATAATCAGCCACAGACGCCAGGGATATCCACATTTTTTCCCCGTTCAGGATATAGCTGCTGCCGTCAATTTTTCCAGTTGCCTGGATATGGGCAAAATCTGATCCGGCGCCGGATTCAGTGAATGCGCCGCAGCCAATTTTTTCCCCTTTCGCCAACGGAACCAGGAACTTGTTTTTCTGCTCCTCAGTTCCCCACTGCAGCAAAGTTAAGCAGGTCAATCCATTATGGACCGAGAGAACAACACGCAGAGATGTGTCCACAGCTTCCAGTTCTTCACAGGCAAGTCCGAGGGAAATATAGTCCATTCCCTGTCCGCCGTATTTTACCGGGATGCTGATGCCGAGGATTCCCAATTCAGCCATGCGGGGAATCACATGGGGAGCCATTTCGCCCAAACGATCTTGCTCCTGGATAGTGGGAGCAACTTCTTTGACCGCAAAATCACGGACCATCCGCTGCACCATGTGATGCTCATCTGATAATCCAAAATCCAATTTGGCTCCTTTTTCATTTGATAAATGGGGTTGAAATGATTATACCTTTTTCTGATTGCCCTTCCCCGGTGGTTTCATTTCAGAAGATAATACAATATAATCTCAGGTATGAATGAAAGCCAGAAAATCGCCCTCCGATTAGTACTGTTGGTCCTGATCGGCTCTCTTTTAAGTTTTGTGCCTGTTGCTAATAGTGTAACCGAAAAAACCCTGAAATTGCAATCCGCATTTAGTGTGGAAGACTACCAGGAACAAGCAAAAATCCTGGTATCCCTCGCTGAAGAAACCCCCTGGTGGAAAGCACTCTGGGAGAGTGCTGGGGATGCAGCCTATCTGGCAGGCGATTACGACCTGGCTAAAACCGCATTTACCCACGCTGACCAGAATGGAACTCTTTCAGACCAGGGACGTTTGAAGCTTGGGGAAGTGTTCCTGAAGGTGGGTGAGCAGGAGTCGGCTGAAGATATCTGGCAGGATCTCGGAAACAATCCGGCAGCTGTTGAAAAATTGGCAAATCTTTACGAGGATCAGGGAAATTTTGCCGCTGCAGTGGAGGAGTGGCAGACTTACCTCTCCCTCAACGAGAATGAGGGTTCTGTTGACCTGCTGTATCATTTTGGGTTGATAACTGCTGCCCATGAACCCGATCAGGCTTTGGTATATTTGGATCAAACAATAGATACATACTCCGAGGCAGGAGTGATCTCAGAAGCCATTCGGGGATCACTATCAGAGGAACCAGCCTACCAGTTTGTTACAACCGGGCAGGCGTTGGCTTCTATCAATGAATGGCGCCTTGCTTCCCATGCCTTTGAACAAGCAGCGAACCTGCGTCCGGATTATTTGGAAGCCTGGGCATACTGGGGGGAAGCTCTTCAACACCTGGAAGATCCCTCCAGGGATCCATTAGGAGTACTTGAGAAAGCGTTGGCGGTGGATGACCGGTCTCCCCTGGTGAACATGTTCCTCGGTTTGTACTGGCAGCGGAAAGGAGCACACGACATAGCTCTGGATTATTTTGGAAAGGCTGAACAAGCCTGGCCGGAGTATCCTGATGTCTATGTGGAGCAGGGCAGATCGTTGGCCGCGTTGGGAGAATTGGAAACTGCTGTTGAGAAATTTCAACAAGCGATTGAACTAAATCAACTGGATGGCACCTATTACAGCCAATTGGCAAGTTTTTGTATCACGTATTCTTATCAGGTCAGGGAGTTGGGATTGCCTGCAGCGCGGTTAGCTGTTCAATTTGATGGTCAGGACCCAGAAGTTCTGGATGTGATGGGGCAGGTCTTGCTTGATCTGGATGATGAGATGAATGCCTTGAAATTCTTCCAGCGGGCTCTGGATGCAGACTCGTCCTATGCACTGGCTTACTTTCACCTTGGCATAGTCTATTCAGCCCGGGAAAATAGTGAACTCACAATTTACTATCTCCAGAAGGTAATACTTTATTCAGAAAATCTCTCGCTGATTGATCGGGCTGAACGTTTGCTCTCCAGTTATCTCCCCTGAGATCCAATCATATCCATGATTTGATAGTGTGAAGGAACTTTTTCCAGAAAATTTACCCTGAATATTCCGGATGGAGAAAAATAGATGAACAATCAAAACCGAATTTTATTGATAATAACTTTGCTGGTCATCATTTCACTGGCTTGCAGCGTAACACAAATTTCCGAAATTTTTGGAGAGTATCCCACCAATCAGGGTGGTTTACTGTTCCAGGATGGGTTTTCGGATCCTTCCAGCGGTTGGGACAGAGTCCGAACCCAGGAAGGTATGACAGATTATGAGGGGGAAAGATATCGGATTGTAGTGAATGCGTCCAATGCAGACTACTGGGCAAATCCAGGGTTAAGTTTTACAGATGTGTCGATTGAAGTGGATGCTGGGAAAATTAGCGGTCCGGATGATAATGATTATGGTCTGCTTTGCCGCTACCAGGATACTAATAATTTTTATTTTTTGATTATCAGCAGTGATGGATATTACGGGATTGGAAAGGTACAAGATGGTGAACAGGAACTGCTGGAGCCGCCTCAAATGTACCATTCCGATGCAATTTATACTGATAATCAACCGAATCATATCAGGGCTGAGTGCAACGGTTCCCGCTTGGCTCTCACCGTTAATGGGGTTTTGGTCGCAGAAACATCGGATTCAAGTTTTCACGAAGGAGATATTGGATTAATAGTTGGATCCTTTGACGACCCCGGAGTGGATATCTGGTTTGATAATTTAGTAGTATTAGTTCCCTGACAAGCGACTCTGTGGAGAAAACTCCTTTATTTGTGGATAGGAAAGATGAAAATATACCTTGATATGATCGGCTGCCGATTAAATCAAAGTGAAATTGAAACCATGGCCCGTCAGTTTACCGCCGCAGGGCACAGCCTGGTGTCGGATCCTGGTGAGGCGGATTTAGCAGTGGTAAATACCTGCACTGTGACAGCTGCTGCAGCAGCAGATTCCAGGAAAACCATCCGGCGTTTGTCCCGTAACGGAGTGGAAAGGATTGTCACCACTGGCTGCTGGAGCAGCATGCATCCAGACCAGGCTCGGAATTTACCTGGCATAACGGGGATTGTTTCCAATGCCGAAAAGGATACCCTGGTAGCTAATTTATTGGGATTGAAACAAGAACTGTTTGATCAGGAACCTCTTGAAAGGGTTATCATTCCTGGCAGACGGCTGCGGACAAGAGCGTTTATTAAAGCCCAGGATGGATGCAGGCATCATTGTGCCTTTTGCATCACGACAATTGCCAGAGGAGATTCGCGGAGCATATCCCTGGAGATGGTACTGAATGATATCAGAGGGGCTGTCCGGGGAGGGGCGCAGGAAACAGTCTTAACCGGTGTGCAGTTAGGATCCTGGGGGAAAGATCTGGATCCTCCCCTCGAACTGCATGATCTTGTCCTCGCTATTATGAAAGATACTGAGGTCCCCCGGCTGCGGCTTTCTTCGATTGAACCCTGGGATATCACACCTTCCCTGATCGATCTGATTAAGGAGGAAAGAGTTGCCCGGCATTTACACCTTCCCCTGCAATCTGGCTCGGCTGATGTTTTGCGCCGGATGGCAAGGGCAAACACCCCCAGGCAGTATGAAGAGCTGGTCAATCAAATTCGGGGGGTAATTCCTGATATTGCGTTGACCACAGATATTATGACGGGATTTCCCGCTGAGACAGATGATGAGTTTAGGGAAAGTCTGGATTTTATCTACCGGATGAATTTTGCAGATGGCCATGTTTTTACTTATTCGGCCCGGGAAGGGACGTCTGCTGAAAATTTTCCCCATCAAGTTGCTCACCCGGTGAGAAAAGAACGAAATGCCCGGGTCCGGGATTTGCTTAAAAAGGCTGCGGTTAAATACCGGCAGCAATTTGTGGGTACAGAATTGATTACACTCTGGGAGCAAGTGGAGACTTTGGAGGATAACAATTATAAAGCCATAGGTTTAACAGATAACTATCTCCGGGTTGAAGCATCTGCCTATCCGGATGTTTGGAATTCATTTTCATCTGTTAGAATAACCGGAATTAATCCCAATGGAGTTCAGGGAGAGATTGTAAACCAAGCATAAAACCCTCAGGGCTGGTGAGCAGCAAGGTGAAATGTGGAGGATAAAGATGAAAGATTGCCTGTTTTGCAAAATCATTAAGAAGGAAATCCCCAGTGAAATTGTCTACCAGGATGAATCCTTAACTGTGATCAAAGATATCAACCCGGCTGCTCCGATTCACCTGTTAATTATTCCCAATAAACATATAGTCTCGGTGCAGGAAATGGAACCGGGAGATGAAGAAATTTTGGGGAAACTTTTTTCTGCAGCGAAAAAGGCTGCCGAAGAATCCGGAATTAATGACTCGGGGTATCGTTTGATAATCAATAATGGACCGGATGCGCACCAGGAAATCCTCCATCTTCATCTGCATTTGATGGGTGGGGGGAAAATGAAGCATCCCATGGGGTAAGGGGTTGAAAAGGGTATAATGATGAGATGACATTAAAAACACAATTACGAGACGCCTTAACAGAAGCATTAAAAGCCGGTGACGCCCAGCGAAAGATGACCCTCCGGATGGCTCTGGCTTCCATCAAGAATGCCGAAGTTGAAGCCCGGGGCGAGGTGGACGAAGTTAAAATATTGAGCTTGCTGCAAAAAGAAGTGAAATTTCGCCAGGAAACAATTGAGGGGGCAGAACAAGCCAATCGTCCAGACTTGATCACCAAAGCGGAGACTGAAATAGGTATTTTGAGTGAATTCCTTCCCCAGCCTATCACGGAAGAAGAATTGCGAGTGCTGGTTAAGCAAGCCATTCAGGAATCAGGCGCAAGTTCTATTGATGAGATCGGGCAGGTGATGGGTGCCCTGATGCCTAAAATCCGTGGTAAAGCGGATGGAAAAGAAGCCAATCAGATCGTCCGCGAATTGCTTCAGGCCGATTAGAAGGGACAGAATATAGTTTCAATAACCAGTTTGGATTTGTCGTTTAGATCAATTACGGCACAATTTCCCTAGCCTGGTTTCTGGGCATTAAACCCTTCACCCTGATGAAGGAAAGATTAAATATGAGCGATCAAAGAATTAAACCATCCCTGATCAGAATAATTATCTTGATCCTGGTTCTGATTGTTTCTGTGGCTGGGATCTGGTGGATTATCAACTGGTCCCTGACTGGAGCATTGTCAACAGTGTCTGTTGTGGAAGGCAATGTGGCTTCCCAGGATATTATGTCGCCCTACGCGGTTAGCTATCAGAGTGAAGTCCTGACAGCTCTAAAACAGCAAGAAGCCGCCCAGCAGATAGAACCGATTTACACCCGGCCCGATTCGTCCATTGCCCGCCAGCAGTTAAACCACCTCAAAGATGCGTTGACCTTCATTGATTCGGTCAGAAATGATCAGTTTGCCTCCCAGGAACAAAAATTTACTGACCTGGCAGCCTTGGAGGGGATATATATATCCCAGGATACGGCAGAGCAGATTCTTGGTTTAAGTGATGTGCGGTGGCAAACTGTTCGTCAGGAATCCGTGGTTATCCTTGAACAGGTGATGCGTAATACCATCCAGGCAGTTGATTTAGAAGATGCCCGCCAACAGCTGCCGTCCCTGGTCAGTTTATCACTTTCAGAAGATCAGGTGAATCTGGTTGTTGAGATTGCCTCAGCATTTGTGGCGCCCAATAGCGTTTACAATGAGGAAGAAACCCAGGCCGCCCGGAATGAAGCGATAGAAGGTGTTCCGGTGGTTACCCGATCAATTGTTGCCGGGGAAACCATTATCCGGCGGGGCGAGATTGTTCAAGCTGAAGATATTGAAGCATTGCGTGAAGTGGGTTTGCTTACTACATTTTCCGGTTGGCAAAATCAAGCTGGAACACTTGCAATAGTCGCATTATCAGCAATATTGATCATTCTCTACTTCCTGGCTTATCCTGGTTTATTAAAAACCACCAAGCAGTTGACCTTATTTATTGTTTTATTCCTGGTGTTCCTGGGAGTGTCCCGTTATGTCACTCCTGGACATTTGGTTGTTCCGTATTTATTCCCCATGGCTACTTACTCATTAATTGTCGCTGCGTTAATTGACCGTAGAACAGCTCTCTTCACTACCATTCCGCTGGCAATCCTTGCGGCCTATGGCATGCCCCATGCCCTGGACCTGACCCTTTATTACAGCCTGGGGGGATTGATGGGTTTGCTTATTCTTCGCCGCCCCCAGCGTTTATCAGCTTATGCTTCTGTTGCAGGAATTATTGCTGTTTCCGGAGCAGCAATCCTGGTTGCTTACCGCATCATCGATCCGGCAACTGATGTAACCGGGCTGGCGACTTTAATCGGCGCTTCTGCCTTCAACGGCATTGCTTCTGCCGGCTTGACAATACTGCTGGAATATACTCTTGCGCCGTTATTGGATCTGACCACGACTCTGCAGCTGGTGGAATTATCTCGGCCGGATCATCCCCTTCTGCAGCGTTTACTACGGGAAATCCCAGGGACATATCAGCATACGTTGCAGGTAGCAAATCTTGCCGAACAGGCTGCAGAACGGATTCAGGCCAACAGCATGCTGGCTCGGGTGGGGGCGCTCTATCATGACATCGGAAAGATGGAAGAACCACAATTCTTTATTGAGAACCAGGGTCCAAATCAAATTAATACTCATGATGACATGGATCCGGAAGAAAGTGCAGCTATTATTATTAACCATGTTCAAAATGGGTTGGAACTGGCTAAAAAATATCGACTACCGCGGCGGATTCGCAATTTTATCCCTGAACACCACGGCACGCTGATGACGAGGTATCAATACGGCCAGGCACTTGAGGCAGCCGGTGGCGATGATACCAAAGTGGATAAAACTCAATTCCGATACCCGGGTCCCCGTCCAAAATCGGTAGAGACCGCTCTGGTGATGCTGGCAGATGGCTGTGAGGCATACGTTCGATCTCAAAATCCCAAAACAGATGAAGAGCTGCGATCTTTAATCAAAGATATGGTTGACCGCAGAGTGAATGCTGGGCAGCTGATTAACACTGACCTGACCTTAAAGGATCTAAAGGTAATCATAGATTCCTATACAGCGACCCTGAAAGGCACTTATCATGCCAGGGTAGATTATCCTGAAAATGGTGATCAGGAAGAAAACCAGACTGCAGCCGATAATGGGGATGACACGGTTGTTGAAAAACGGGAGTAAGGCGGAAGATCAAGTGATAGCGATTCTTGTCCAAGAGCAATTCCGAAGCAAAATTTCTGACCAAATACTGCTTTCCTGCGGAGAAACAACTCTGCTGCTGGATAGTGTGAGTGATTCGCCTTCTCTGACAATCATGATCACCGATGATAAAGAGATGATAGATATGAATCAGCGCTACCGGGGAATAAATAAAACAACAGATGTATTGGCATTCGGGGCGGATTTTACAGACCCGGATCTCGAATCCCGCTATCTGGGTGATGTCGTCATATCTTTTCCTCAAGCAGAAAAACAAGCCCTCAAAAGAGGGCATGCTGTTGAGGAGGAACTGCAGCTGTTGGTTGTTCACGGTGTGCTGCATTTGTTGGGATATGATCACGATACTCAAACAGGAAAAGAAGCGATGTGGGCAATACAATCCCGAATTCTAACTGAGCTGGGACTATCCATTAAAGTTGAGGGAATATAGTCACGTTGAGTGAAAAGAGATATCTAAAAACCAGGCTGCAGTCAATTCGATATGCCCTGGATGGGATTAAATACATCCTGGAGACTCAGCAAAACGCCAGGATACATTTATTATTTACCCTGGCGGTTTTTATTCTCGGATTCCTGTTAGGGATCACCAGAATGGAATGGATTGACCTGGCGCTGACGGTCGGTCTGGTCTGGGCAGCTGAGTTGTTTAATACTGCTGTCGAAGTGATGGTGGATTGGATCAGCCCTGAGAAACATATTGCGGCAAAAATATGCAAGGATATCAGTGCTGGAAGTGTGTTAGTGACCGCTTCTATATCTATCCTGGTTGGAATTTTGATTTTTGGACCACCGCTCTGGAATTGGGTTAGCGGAATATTTTAGCAATAGTTTAATTAACAGTAGAGGAAAGAAAAATGAGTCAGTTGTCATTCCGGTTTGGTACCGTTGGCACACCGAAAAATAAACCCAAAACCCCCGGTGGTAGCGTTGGCGGCATCTTTTATTTGGACGATTTGGGCTTAAATGCGATGGAGTTGGGCTGGGTCCGGTCTGTGCGGGTTTCGGATTCAACCGCAGAGAAAATCAAAGAGGCT
This sequence comes from uncultured Anaerolineales bacterium, assembly GCA_965372765.1. GTDB lineage: Bacteria > Chloroflexota > Anaerolineae > Anaerolineales > UBA11858 > B10-G9. The sequence goes on along the minus strand of CBDVDO010000007.1, from coordinate 4,294 downwards.
GGGATTGAAAGGGATGTGGCGTTAAGTGTTCATGCACCATATTACATTAATCTAAATGCCGATGAAGAAGAATGGCCGAAATCACGCAAACGATTGATGGATGCCTCCCGCGCAGGGTACATATCGGGAGCGACAGATATTGTATTTCATCCTGGTACGTATTTTAATCAACCGCCAGCAGACGTATTGAAAACGGCTATGCCTCGCTTGGAAGACTGTGTTCGTGAGCTCAGGGTAGAGAAAAATCCGGTCGTATTGCGGCCGGAAACAATGGGAAAAGGAGCTATGCTCGGGTCCCTGGAAGACACATTGGAAATGAGTAAAATAGATGGTGTTGAACCCTGTATAGATTTTGCCCATCTTCATGCCCGACCGGGAGATGGCTCAATTAATTCAACCCGGGAATGGATGGAAATACTGGAAACTTATCTGAAAGCATTGGGAGAGGACAGTTTAAAACGACTGCACTGCCATATTTCAGGGATTGAGTACACAGAAAAGGGAGAGCAAAACCACTTGATTATCAGCGAGTCTGATTTCAATTTGGAGGCGCTATTCCAGGCGTTGCTGGAAGTAAAGGCAGGAGGGAGGATGCTTTGTGAAAGTCCTACCCTGGAAGAAGACGCCTTGTTCGTTCAACAATCCTGGCAGAAACTTAGCGGGGAAGAGTCCTGATAGAATCCACTAAATATTTTGAGGATCATTAATGCAAAAACACCCTAATCAATCGTTTTCTCAGCTGCAGGCGGGGATGAAACAATGCCGTTTATGCTTGGAGGAGAGCTTTGAGATTTATCCCCCGGCTGTTTTTTCCGGTCTTGAATCGGCGGAGTTGATGACCATAGGCCAGGCGCCGGGAATCACCGAACAAGAAGCAGAGCGACCGTTTAATGCCGGCAGCGGAACCCGATTATTTGGCTGGCTGGGAAGAGCGGGGATTGAGGAAGATTGGTTCCGATCGACACAATATATGTCGTCGGTTACGAAATGTTACCCAGGTAGGCATCCGTCCGGTAGTGGGGACCGGGTACCATCCAGAAGGGAGCAGGAACTCTGCCGCCCATATTTGGATCAGGAAATTGAGTTTGTAAATCCTCAGGTCATTATCCCCATTGGAAGATTGGCTATTAATCTTTTCTTTCCAAAAAAATTAAAATTGAAGGAGATTATCGGTACTCAAAAAGAAGTCGAGGGCCGCTGGATCATTCCTTTGCCGCATTCTTCAGGAGCCAGCAGGTGGCATCAGGTTGAAGAGAACCGCCAGCTAATTGCTGAAGCTATCAAATTGATAAATAATCACCGGGAAAGGATATTTCCTACTTAAACCAAAAGGACCAGATCTTTCTAAAAAGACCCGGTCCTTTGTTTACCTTTAGTACTATTAATCTTCCGGATTCTGTTTAAAATTAATTTTTATCAGATTTGAATCACAGCTGTCAAAGGTTATGAAATATATTTTTTCCGACAACGGCAGGTTTGCCTGATCCAGCAGTTGGATCCAGAGATCCCCGTCTGAGGCGATAGGTGAGTCGCCGAGGAAAATTTCATATCCACCTTCTCCGTAATCAGGCGCCATCCCAGTTAACGTTAACCCTGAAATTTCAGTATCTCCCAGAAAACCGCCTGTTTCAACCAGGATTCCGCTTACGACAGTTCCTTCAATGTCAAATACCTGTCCAGCAATGCCAAACCAATTGCAGCCGGCGTCCGGGTGGATGGAATTTTCAGCATAACTGGGTGATCCTTCCTGGATAGAGAAGGATGTCCCGCTCTCCAGATTGGCAGTTGGAATGAGTGCTTCTTCCTGTGTTGGTTCAGGAGTGTTGGAAGGAATTGGCGTATCTGTGGGCACATCCGTCGGAGCGACAGTAGGCGTCCAGGTCTCCGGTAGAGAAAAAACAGGAGTGGGAGATGGGGTCCATGTTAAAAACAGAGCCGGAATCGTGGTCGGAGGCAGCGGATTAAAGCCGACTTGCGGGTTGATAAAGACAATCGCAAATAGCAGTATAACTACCGCTGTCCCTGCTGCAAATATTCCAGAAAGAATATTCAGGAAAAAACCTGGGCCTATTCTTTTCGGAGGAACCCGCCGCTCACTTTCTTCGAGGTATTCTTCAATAGGATCGGACATAAATTTACTCCTGGGAGCAACTTATGAAGGGAGTGTAATTTGAATTGTACTTAATTTCCAGCGGCGTGCAAGCCAATTATCCAGCTCCTGCTCCTGCAGAACTTGCCGGATAGCTGGATCCAGCAGCCGGTTCCCCTCTTTTTCGAGTACCATGATGATATGATAACCGATTTCTGTTTCTATGATATCACTAGTTCCTCCTGCCTCAAGACCGAATAAGATCGGATCCAATTCTGGAATGGTTAGGAAACCCGGCGGGAACCATCCCAAATCACCCTGTGTCTGCGGATCATGGGTTTTGGCAAGTTGGGAGAAAATTTTTCCCGAATTTAAATCCTCCAGAATTTCTTCGGCTGCGGCCAGATTGTAAAATAACATCTGCTGGGCATGAATTTGTTCCATTTCAAAAGGCGTATCTGCGATGATTTGGTCCCTCATCCAGGCTGCTTCCAATGACCTCTTTAAGTGTATGCGGAAAGTTTCCGCAGTGAAGCCATAAATTGCCAACCAATCGGTAAGAGGCTGATCTTCTGTTCCCAATCTGGCAATTCTTTCATCCAGATCGACCTCTGAGATCTGAAATCCTTCTGAAGTGGCAGCTTGTGCCAGAAGGGTGAGGTTAATCAGATTGTTAATTACTATGGATTTATCCTCTTCTGTTAGATCACGATTGACAGCTGCTTTGTATCGGGCAAGTTCTTCCTGATAGGCAGCAACTGTGATAATGTCCCCATTGACAACTGCGGCCGTGGGGATGGGGGTGGGAGAAGGAGGAAATGGAGTCCGGGTAGGTAGAACCGGTGTGGCCGTTCCCTGTGGAGTCTCCGCCGGACCTCCGCATCCACTGAATAGGATTACGCTGACCAATATTAAAAGGAGAGCTTTTTTTGTGGTTGGTATGATGCTCATATGTGTAGATTATAAACGGTTCCAAGCCCGTTGAAGAAGGAAATCTCAATTTTTCTTAAATGGCTGTATAATTAATAAAATACAATCTGGGGCAATAAATTAAATTCAGTCTCTAATATCTTCAGGAGGTTGTTTATCCATGGTTGATCTCCAACTTCTTCGGACTTTAAAAGAAGAAATCGCTGATTTAAAGAGGGATAAGACGGAATTAAAAGAAGAAAATACCCGGCTTTGGAATGTCATCCAGGCATTAAATGCGCTGCAGTGCAACCTGCAGATATTTTCTACTTCCTCGGAGTTGCTCAAGATGGTGAGGAATATTCTTACTATTGCTTTGGAGGCAGTGGATTCCGAAAATGGTTCAATCCTGCTGTTGGATGAAGAGAGTGACGAACTGGTTTTTGTCGCTGTGGAAGGAACTCGCCAGGAAGAGTTGGTAGATTTTCGAATACCAGCTGGTTCAGGCATTGCGGGATGGGTCAAAACCCATAAAGAAGCTGCCCTGGTGCCCGATGTAAGGAAAGATGATCGTTGGATTTCAGCAGTCGACCAATCGATTGGATTCCATACCCGAAGTTTAATGGCAGTGCCATTAATTATGGAAGACAGAGTTATGGGTGTGATGGAAGTGGTCAACTCAATGACTGAGGACCATTTTAATGAAACCGATTTGTCTCTCTTGCTGCTGGTTGCCCGCCTGGCTTCCTTTGTTTTTGGATGTACTGAGGAAGCACTGGAAAAATCACAAAATCCGCTTCAGGAGGATAATCTTAACTAATACGAAATGATAGAGGCAATTCCCAATTACCTTCCGGGTCTTGACAGATCGGAAATTTTGACCATAATTAGATAACATTAACATTGATTAATTGAATAGATCAGAAAACGTTGACGGAGAAAAGTAGCTTGGTTTGACGCTGACAGGGAGTGCGGGGCAAAGACTGAGACCCCATACCAGACCGTAAGCCAATTGAAGTTCCCTCCTGAGTGCTCAGGGGAAAGGTTAAATCTCAAGTAGTCTGAGCCGCAGCCCCGGCGTTAGAAGGGGAACCAATCGCATTATGATTATTATGCTGTTGGGAAAAAGTGAGCCGTTTGACTGGCTAAATTGGGTGGTACCACGGGTAAATCCCGTCCCTTTGTGGGGCGGGTTTTTCTATTTACAGGAAAATCCAGGGAGAGAGAATCCTGCTTGGGATACCGCGTAAATCAGGAGGAATTATGGAAAAAAGACTGGATCTGATAAGAATCGAA
>CBDVDO010000006.1:0-17257 GCA_965372765.1 uncultured Anaerolineales bacterium | reverse complement strand
CTTCGTGTGCTGAAGCAGAATAATATTGATCTTTGTAATGGAGATGTGCTGGTTATTGCTCAAAAAGTAATTTCGAAAGCTGAGGGACGAAAAGTTGATCTGAAAACGATAACACCCTCAAAAGGAGCGGAAGATCTGGCGGCGGAAACGGGAAAAGATCCCCGGGAGGTGGAGTTGATCCTCAGGGAAAGCACAGAGATTCTGCGGGTCCGTCCGGGATTGATCATTGTTGAACACCACCGGGGGTTTGTTTGTGCCAATGCCGGTATTGATCATTCCAATGTTGCTGCTGATGGGGATCGGGATTTTGTCCTGCTCCTGCCGGAGAATCCTGGTAAATCTGCTCAGGAACTGCGCCAGAAGATCGAAAAAGCGGAAGATGTTCAGATCGGCGTTGTGATCAACGATTCACATGGAAGAGCTTGGAGGAATGGAACGGTTGGGATCTCGATTGGATTTTCCGGGGTACCCGGTATTGTTGATTTGAGGGGTAAACCAGACTTGTTTGATTATAAACTGCGAATTACTCAGATTGCAGCGGTTGATGAATTGGCAGCGGCAGCCTCGTTGCTGATGGGGCAAGCTGACGAGGGACTCCCTGTTGTGCATGTTCGGGGTTTTCCTTACCCGCTGCGGGAAGGTTCCTTCCAGGAACTGCCACGGGAGGGTTCCAGGGATTTGTTCCGCTGAGAATTGACGAATGGAAATTCTCTCTCAATGGGCGAACCTGGAGTTTAGATCTAGCTATTAAAATGAAATTGGCTCAATGGAAGAGAGCAGGTGATTAGTTCATGAATGTAGTTGCCCTGGCAGGTGGTGTAGGTGGAGCAAAGTTAGCCGACGGATTGGCCCGGTTAAACCCGTCTCCAACTTTAACTGTCATCGTTAATACGGGAGATGATTTTAACCTGTTTGGGCTGCATATCAGTCCTGATCTGGATACCGTATGCTACAACCTGGCTGGTATGGAGCAGCTCAACACCGGTTGGGGCCGGGCCGATGAGGGTTGGGATGTTTATCGAGAAATTCAAAAGCTGGGAGGCCCAGATTGGTTTCGATTGGGCGACAAGGATCTTGCTACCCATTTGGAACGCACACGCAGGCTGAATTCTGGTGAGCCCTTAAGCAAGATCACAGCAGATTTCTGCCGGATTTGGGAGATTGACCCTGCAGTGCTGCCCATGAGTGACGACCCTGTTCCCACCATGGTGATGACAGACCAGGGAGAGCTGGCTTTTCAGGATTATTTTGTAAAATTGAATTGTGAACCTGCTGTTACGGGATTTCGTTTTCAGGGAGTGGAGAATTCCCAGCCGGCACCGGGAGTTTTACAAGCGATTCAAGAGGCCGATTTGATTGTGATTTGCCCTTCCAATCCCTGGGTGAGCATTGAGCCTATTCTCGCTGTTCCGGGTATCCGGCCAGCGCTTGAGGAGAAGTTGGTTTTGGCAATCTCGCCGATTATTGCCGGAGAAGCGGTTAAAGGCCCGGCTGCAAAAATGTATCTAGAGATGGGTATTTCTCCCTCAGCTAGCGCGGTTGCAAAACACTATGGGGATCTGTTGGATGGGATTATGATTGATAAGCAGGATGAGGGATTGATGAATGGGATAAAAAATAGGGAAACACATCCACTAAAGGTAATTTGTGCCGATACCTGGATGAAAACCAGAGAGGACCGCGTCCGTTTGGCTGGCGAGGTGTTGGATTTCGGACAGCAGATAATAGAGGAGGTGTAGGAATGGCTTTATGGGCAATAATCCCAGTCAAGCCGCTGCGCAGGGGGAAATCGCGATTGGCAAAGGTCATATCTGCTGATAAAAGGGCAGATTTGAATCAATATTTATTGGAACATACTATCCAGGTATTAAATACGATAGATGAAATTGAACATATCCTGGTGATCAGCAGGGATAAAGAAGCCCTGGCGTTAGCCCGTGAATTGGGCGCAAGAACAGTTCAGGAGTACGGCAGTCCAGGTTTAAATACTGCACTTTCCCGCGCTGTAGAAGTGGCAAAGTCGTGTGAAACTTGCGGAATACTGATTATCCCGGCAGATTTACCCCGGTTAGCAGCTGAGGAAGTTAAAGCGATCTTGGCTCACAGGAATGATCCGCCAGTAGTTGTGATCGCGCCGGACCGTAAAAAACAAGGCACCAATGCCTTGTTTGTCTGTCCCCCTGGGTTGATTGATTTTATGTACGGGGAAGGATCTTTTGATAAGCACTGTCAGGGCGCTCTCGACGCTGGAGCGCGACTTGAGATCTGCAATTTGCCCTCATTGGAACTGGATTTAGATGAGCCGGAAGATTTTGCGTTGCTGGAAGCTGAATTGAGATTAGAAGAGCAATAAGATATTTATTATTAGACTTTTGGAGGCTAGACATGATTGAAAAAGTTGCTTTATATTTACAGGATGCCCATGACCTGAGAGATGGGCTGGAATATGTCCGCTATGCAGAGGAGAAAGGTTTTGACGCTGTTTGGCAGGCGGAATCCCGGCTGGTAAGAGATGCTATTGTGCCCATGGCAGCTTACGCTGCTGTAACAGAAAAGATAAAAATTGGGTCTGGCGTGATTAATAACTGGACCAGAAATATCGGTTTGCTGGCATCTACCTTTCTTACCCTCGATGATCTGGCTCCCGACCGCATGATCTGTGGAATTGGTGCCTGGTGGGATCCGCTGGCAGAAAATGTGGGTATTGACCGCAGGAAACCGCTGACAGCGATGCGTGAGACAGTGGAGGTCATGCGGCGATTGCTTAACATGGAAAGAGTTACCTTTGACGGGGAATTTATTCATGTAAAAGATATCGAACTGGATGTTGTCCATGGACGCACCGAACCCCGCAATGTACCGATCATGATTGGCGCCACTGGACCGAAAATGCTGCAACTCGCCGGTGAGATCTGCGATGGTGTAGTGATGAATTACTGTGTTCCTGTTGAGTATAATAAAATGGCATTAGATAATATTGAAATCGGCGCAAAGCGTGTAGGAAAGACAGTGGATGATATTGATCGGCCGCAACTGGTCGTATGTTCTGTAGCAGAGAATCATGAAGAAGCGATGGATTCCAGTCGACAATTATTAACTCAATACCTTGCGCAGCAGCCGCATATTGCTATAGCCTCTGGTGTTTCCAATGATGTCGTAGCTGAAATCCAAGCTATTTTAGGCTGGCCTGCCACTCATGAGCAGATCCAGGCTGCAAAACACCTGGTTACAGATGAGCTCATTCACCGCATAACAGCATCCGGAACGCCGGAAGAGGCAAAAGCCAAAGTTAACCAATATATTGAGAGTGGATGCACCACACCTATCCTCTATGATGTTGGCGGCGACCCGAAACTGTTAATTGATACTTTCGCGATCAAGTAATTAAAGCGCGTCACAGCCCTGGAATGAGAGCTGCTATGGATGAGCTTTCAACCCAGGGCTTCAAACATGAGGAAAAGTTATCATGATCATTGAATACCACCGCCCAAAAACTATTGAGGAAACGATCTCCTTGTTATCCAGAGAGGATCCCAGTACGGTAGTCTTAGGGGGTGGGTTATACCTGAATGAGAAAGTGAAAACCCCGATTGCGGTTGCTGATATTCAAAGTTTAGGCTTGGATGTGATTGAAACAAAAGGAAATAAACATATCCTGGGAGCCGGGGTAAAACTGCAGCAGCTAATTGATTTTGATCAGCTTCCTTCAGCTTTAATCAGCAGTATAAAACACCAGGAAACATATAACCGCAGACAGGTAGCTACCCTGGCAGGAACGGTAATCACTGCTGATGGCCGTTCTCCAATCCCTGCCGTATTATTGGCATTGGATGCTGAGTTAGAGTTAATTGGGAAAAATAATCAAAGCGAAATGATCCACTTGGGAGATTTTCTTCCTTTACGGGAAAAGGAACTAGCGGGTAAGCTGGTCACAAAGATTATCATTCCCTCTAATACAAAAACAGCCTATCATTATGCCGCACGATCACCAGCCGACAGACCCATTATTGCAGCTGCAGTTTCTCAATGGCCGTCAGGCAGGACAAGGGTTGTGCTGGCCGGGTATGGCGATCAACCAGTCATGGTGCTGGATGGTCCGGATGCGGGAGGGGCTGAAATTGCCGCCAGGGATGCATACGGTCAGGCTGGTGACCAATGGGCGAGTGCTGAATATCGAGCGGATGCAGCAGCTGTTCTTGTCCGCAGGTCACTTAATCAAATTGCTGAGAGTAACTGAGGAATAGATGCCGATGTTGAATCTTGAACTTATTATCAATAAAGAGACTTATCAAGTAAGCGCATATCCCGGAGAACGCCTTTTCACCGTTCTGAGAAGATTGGGATTCAGTAGCGTGAAATTTGGTGATGAACAAGGGAAATCCGGAGCAGATACGGTCTTAATGGACGGGAAACCGGTGAATTCCTATATGCTGCTAGCGGCTCAGGCAGAGGGGCATGAATTAGAAACAATTGAGATGATGGGTGAGCATCCGCACCTGGGTTGGAAAGAAACCCGCGGACTCCATATCCTGCAGCAGGAGTTTGTAAAAACCGGGGCGATCCAGTGTGGATACTGTACACCCGCGCAGCTTCTGACTGCAAAGGAATTGTTATCCCGGGAACCTGATCCGACCGAGGAACAGGTCAGGGATGCAATATCAGGGGTTCTGTGCCGCTGTACAGGATATAAAAAACCAGTTGAGGCGGTACTTAGAGCAGCCGCGAGATTAAGAGGAGTTGAGGTTCCTCCGATTGAGGATCCCATTGAAGTTCCGCCAGAATGGATCAATAGTCCCTTTGATGATTCCATTCCTCAGGAAAAAACCGTTCAGACTATTGACGGGACAACCTTAACGGCTGAAAAAGTGATCACTACACTTAAAGTGAGCACCAAACCAGAAAATTGGCAGCAGGTTGGAAAACCCAAAGAGAAAGTTGATGCGGTGAAACTGGTTCAGGGTAAACCTGCCTTTGCAGCCGATTTTGAACACCGGGATATGCTGTATGCCAAGGTTCTCTTCAGCCCACATGCTCATGCCCGGATCAAGTCTATCCGGACCAAGAAGGCATTGGAGGTCCCTGGAGTAGCTGCAGTTCTTACTCACAAGGATTTGCCGAGGATCGTATACTCAACTGCCGGGCAATCTGATCCAATTCCAGGTCCGCTAGATTGTTTTTCTCTTGACAATAAAGTCCGGTTTGTAGGAGACCGGGTAGCTTTTATCGCCGCAGAATCTGAGGAAATAGCAGAAAGGGCATTAAAAGAAATTGAAGTCGATTATGAATTACTGGACCCAATCCTTGATTCCCGGGATTCAATGAAACCAGGAGCTCCGGTAATTCATGACGAAAAGGAATATGTTAACTTTGCTGATTCCGATCCTGAAAAAAATCTAGCTGCCGAGATCAGGATAGATATAGGCGACTTGGAGCAGGGGTTCAAGGATGCCGATCACATCTTTGAGGCAGAATATGAAGTACCCAAGGTACAGCCAGCGCATATTGAACCGCATGCTGTGGTTACCTACTGGGATGAAGATGACCGTATGGTGATTCGAACCAGCACCCAGGTTCCATTTCATGTGCGGAGGATGATCGCGCCTGTAATTGACCTGCCAGTAAAACGAATCCGGGTTATTAAACCCCGGATTGGCGGTGGATTTGGTGGAAAACAAGAAATGCTGATTGAAGATGTAGCTGCCCATTTAACCATCGCTACTGGCCGACCAGTTCAGTATGTCTACACCAGGGAGGAAGAGTTCATTGCTTCCCGGTCCCGCCATCCGATGCGGATCCGGATGAAAACCGGGGTTAAGAAAGATGGCACAATGACAGCTAACGAGATGTATGCCTTGAGTGACACCGGTGCAAATGGCGCTCATGCGCTGACTGTTACCGGTAACACCGGGCATAAGGCAATGGCGCTTTATGTAGGGAGTGGTCCTTACCGGGAATCCCCAAATATCCGTTTTTACGCCGACATTGTGTATACAAATACACCCCCCTCTGGCGCATACCGTGGTTATGGTGTTCCGCAGGGATACTGGCCGCTAGAACGGCATATGGAAAAAATTGCTCATGCCCTTGATCTTGATCCCCTTAAGTTCAGGATGAAGAATGCGCTTCAAGCAGGGGAAATTCATCCTTTCAGTGTCGCCTGGAGTGAAGGTCGGGACCCGGTGCCGGAAATTATTCAGACTAACGGGTTAGACGAATGTGTCTCGCGGGGAAAGGCTGCGATTGGCTGGGATCAGAAGATGACTGACGAGAATTGGCAAGATGTTCCCGGTAAACCATATTTGAAACGCGGTTTGGGCGCAGCCCTGGTAATGCAGGGCACTGCTATTCCATACCTGGACATGGGCGGGGCAAGTTTGAAATTAAATGATGACGGATCGTTTAACTTACTGGTTGGTGCGACAGACCTGGGAACCGGGTCAGATACGGTCCTGGCTCAGATGGCTGCGGAAGTTCTTGGAGTTTCTCTGGAGGACATAATCGTTTATTCTTCAGATACTGACTTTACACCTTTTGATAAGGGAGCGTATGCTTCCAGCACAACCTATATATCAGGCGCAGCTGTCGTAGACGCTGCTAATAAGGTTGCAGATAGTCTGAGGGACCGGGCAGTTCTCATCTTAAAATCCAGGACAGGGAAAGCAGATTTTAATCCCGCTGATATTGAATTGTCCAATTGCTGCGCGATAGCGCCAAATGGACAGGCAGTTTCCCTGGAAGAAATCGCTCTGCACTCCCTGCATCACGCCAACCAGGAACAAATTATGGCGGTTGGTTCGTTTGTGTCCCCTGTATCCCCGCCGCCGTTCGCAGCTCAATTTGCTGAGGTAACAGTAGACTTGGAGACCGGGCAGGTAGTAGTCGACCGTTTGGTAATGGCCGTAGATGCTGGTGTGATAGTCAATCCGGTCACTGCTTCCGGGCAGGTCGAAGGGGGTATGACCCAGGCGTTGGGATATGCTGTTTCTGAAGAAATGGTCTATGATGAGCTGGGGGTAGCCCGGGAAAAGGATTTCAGAGATTATCATATCTTTGAAGCTCACGAAATGCCGGTTTTAGAGACCCTGTTCATTGAAACCTTTGAACCATCTCACCCCTTTGGTGTGAAAGCAGTAGCAGAAATACCCATGGATGGGGTTGCACCCGCTGTTGGAAACGCGGTTTTTAACGCCTGCGGGGTTAATATCGATCAAAATCCGATTACACCAGAAAAAGTCTGGCAGGAATTAACTGGAGAAAAATAGGCAAATGTGCCAGAAAAATCACCCAGGAAGACCGTTTTCCTGGTTTTTTTTTATAAGCAGATCATGTTTTGTTGAATAAGCGGTATATTCATCAATCTGATATAATTTAATAATTGTGAACAATCGTTAATAATAGCTTTTTGACCTATATTTAGATTAGAAATTGGGCGAGAAATGTCTATGGAGAAGATTACCTATGTGATAGGGCACGTAAACCCTGATACCGATTCCATTGCATCCGCGATTGGATACGCCTGGCTGCTTCGGGAGCGGGATGGTGTGAATGCGGTTGCTGCCAGAGCAGGATCAATAAATCAGCAAACCGCCTGGGTGCTGGACCGTTTAAAATTGGACGCTCCCTGCCTGCTGACCGATGTCTCTCCCCGTTTTGAATCTGTTACCCAAAAGATTGACACAACCAGCCCGGATAAACCATTGAGGGATGCCTGGGATATTGCAAGTCGAACAGGCGGTGTGGCGGCTATAGTAAATGAGGACGGCACTCCTTACGGTTTGATTACCGGATCAACTCTTTTCTCCTTCATGGCAGAGCTGGTGGGCCCTCATCTGGAGCGGCAGGAAATGAGCATCGGTGAATTACTGGAGATGCCCAGCCTGGAGGCGGCAGATACAGGAGTACCCCTTTTTAAATCCGGAAGCCGGATCCGGGATTCAGTGAACCGGATATTACGAGAAGAACGCTCCAACTTTTTTGTTGTGGATGAAGATGGGCAATACCTGGGACTATCCCGCCAGCGGGATATTTTGAATCCGCCTCGCGTCCAGGTTGTGCTTGTTGATCATAATGAAAAGGAACAAGCAGTCGGAGCCCTGGAAGAAGCTGAATTGCTGGAAATTATTGATCATCACCGGCTTGGCAATCCCTTTACCCGGACAACAATCCGGTTTACGACCGATATTGTGGGCAGCACCAGCACAATCATAGCTGAACGGATTTTACAATCTGGATTGAGCGCCCCTGCAGAAATTGCCGGCATACTGCTTTCGGGGATTTTCTCAGACACTTTATTCTTTACTTCTCCTACGACAACTGACCGGGATCAGAGAGCAGCAGAGCGATTGGGCCGTTGGGCTTTTGCAGGTACCAGCCTATTGAAAGGGGAGACCACATAATCCTTTGCCGAAGCGGTACTCCAAGCCGGTGCTGGTATCTCTACCAGGGATCCGGATGAAATCGTAACCACAGACACTAAAGCCTATTCATCCAGTGGTTTTAATTTCGGAATTGCCCAGGCAGAAGTGACTAACCTGGATCAGGTTAATAAACTTTTGGATGAATTGAAAAAAGCCCTGGAACGACTGCGGGTAAATAGAGCTTTGGATTTTACGATATTAATGGTGACAGATGTTGTTCAGGGATCAAGCCGATTGATTATCAACAAACCTCCGCCAATTCTTGATGATTTGCCATATCCAGCCAGTCCGGATGATACCCGATTCGCAAAAGGGGTTGTTTCCAGGAAGAAACAGCTTTTGCCGGTAATCTTAAGTTTGTTGGAAACCTGATCCTGGTGAACGGGATTTACCATGAATGAGGTACTCGCTTCTCTAGCAGAGATAGCCCGCAGGGGAACTACAGGCGCCCTTTGTACAATTATTAGAACCAAAGGGTCCACTCCGAGGAAAGAAGGCAGCAAGATGCTGGTTTATCCCGACGGAAAAATTGTCGGATCAATCGGTGGAGGTGAGATCGAAGGCAGGGTTATTCAGGAGGCGATCGACTCATTGCAATCCGGGGAGTCAAAGATACTATCATACGATCTTGTTAACTCGGAAAAAGGCGACCCGGGTATTTGTGGAGGGACCTTGGAGATTTTTATTGATCCGCTGAAACAGCCTGAGGACATTGTGATTGTGGGTGGTGGACACGTTGGCCGGGCAGTTGTCCACTTAGCGAAGTGGATGGGTTTCCGGGTGACCCTCTCTGATGACAGGAAAGAGTTTTGTTCTCCTGAATTTGTGCCTGATGCAGATGATTATATCCACTGTAAGCTTGAGGATTTACCCGCAAAGTATGTTTTTTCTGATCAAACAGCAGTTGTTCTGGCTACCCGGAATAACAAGGTAGACATCACAGGGCTCCCGGAAATCCTGGCTGAGCCGTCAGCGTATATTGGAGTTATCAGTTCTCAAAGAAGATGGAAGTTAACCAAGGAACAATTAATTAATTCTGGTGTTAATAAAGATAAACTGCGCCGGATCCATGCCCCGATAGGTTTGGATATTCAAGCAGAAACACCGGAAGAGATTGCAATGAGCATCATGGCAGAAGTTTTACAGGTGAAACGTGGAGGAGCAGGAGTTTCCCTTTCCACCAGAAAATAACCGGGATTGATCAGAAACACGTCGGAGAATTTATTTATGTGGCAAGAGTACGTCAACGCAGTTTCAACTGAGCAGGTGCTCAAAATCCTGGCTGATGAAAAGAATCAAGCCCGGATCATTGCTGGAGGCACTGATTTAGTCCTGGAATTGCGTCAGGGAAACCACCAGGAAGTCCAGACACTGATTGATATCTCACGAATAAAAGAGTACGGCAATATCACCCTCGATCAGGAAGACTGCATTCATCTGGGACCTGCGGTAACTCACGGTCAATGTGTTGCTTCTGAGCTAATCCGCAACCATGCGCTGCCGCTCGCTCTGGCTTCCTGGGAAGTTGGAGCACCTCAGATCCGGAATATGGGTACGATAGTTGGCAATCTTGTGACTGCATCACCGGCAAATGATACCATTGTGCCGTTGATCGCGCTGGATGCTGAACTGGTTCTGCAGTCCCTGGAAGGTCAGCGAATTATATCCTTGAAGGATTTTTATACCGGAGTAAGAAAACACGGATTAAGATCCAATGAAATTGTTCGGGATGTGATCTTTCCCAAAATGGGTCCTCATCAAAGAGGAATTTATCTAAAACTTGGACTTCGAAAAGCCCAGGCTATTTCCCTGGTAAACACGGCAGCTATACTTACCATGGATGGTGACCTGATCAGTGATGCCCGGATAACCCTCGGCGCAGTTGCGCCTACCATAATCCATGGTGAGAAAGCAGAAGAATATTTGATTGGCAAGAAGCTATCCGGTGAAATCATTGACGAAGCTGCAAATCTTGCAATGGACGCAGCCAGCCCCATCGATGATATCCGGGGATCTGCAGCCTACCGGCGGGAGATCACCCGGGTCCTTGTGAAGAGAGGTTTGACTGCACTGTTGAAGGGTGAGCAGGCAGACCGGCTGCCTGAAAACCCTGTCCTGCTGCGGGGTAAAACTAGTGAAATGGACTTAGCTGTTTTAGAAAATAACATACTGATTTCTGGTAAAGACCCGATCATCACTCAAATCAACGGGAAAGAATATACCTTTGAAAAAGGGCATGAAACCACCTTAGTTCACCTGTTAAGAGATTATGCTGGCCTGACAGGATCAAAAGTTGGCTGTGAAGAAGGAGAATGCGGCGCTTGCACTGTCTTCCTGGATGGAAAAGCAGTTATGTCCTGTTTGGTCCCAGCGCCGAGGGCTCATCGAGCCCAAATTGTCACGGTTGAAGGATTAGCTGATGAAGACCATCTGCATCCAGTTCAGGAAGCTTTCATCGAAGAAGGTGCAGTTCAGTGCGGATATTGTACACCCGGGTTCATAATGTCTGCTGCCAAACTATTGGAAGAAAATTCTCAGCCCTCCCAGACTCAAATCCACACTGCGATCTCTGGAAATTTGTGCCGCTGTACTGGTTATTATAAAATTGTCAGTGCAATTGAAAAAGCTAGTCAAAAAGAAGGTGCTTAAATGGGACGATACCAGCAGTATCAAAGGGATGTCAAAGACGCGGAAGAAGGGGTTCATCCAGTTTGGCGGGGAATTGGGTTTTTATTGATGGGTTTGATCGCGGCTATGTCTTATGCCGGGGCAAATTTGCTCGTTGAGGCAAATAAAACCAAGGGATGGGTTAAGGTTCCATATGAAATTCGAGGAGGCGTATCATGGGCTCCTGATTTATATACGGAGTTGATTGTTATGTTTATCCTGGCCATGATTGGATTTGGCATCATGACAATTGCCTATTCCATCATATACAAAGTCACTCGTCCCCGGGATATCTTTGACCTTCTGAAATAACACCCTGTGGGAGGTAACCGGGAACGTGTCCTGTAAGATAGAAACTATTAGTCTTGTTATTATTTATGCCGTTTAATATTCGTTATTACCTTACTTATTATTATTACAGTTTTTTCCGATCGAAAGGAACACCGGGAAAGTTATCCGTAAAGCGGATTTTTCTGCTGTTATTCCTTTTTTTTGGATATCCAATCTGGAATATTTATATTCGCCTTGGATATTATCTTGATAATTTGTTTTTTTCAGAATTTAAACAAGTTCAATATCCAGACCCGGTTTTTATTATTGGTAATTACCGTTCTGGTTCTACATTCTTACACCGATTATTACTTCGTGATCAGCAGTTTACCTGCCTGAAAGCCTGGGAGATATATTTTTCTCCCGCTATAACTCAGCGATGGTTTTTACGCCTGCTCAATCGGATCAGCCGTCGAATTGGGAATCCAATAGGAAAAATTGTTGATGCTTTTGATCGATCCCTGAATGATATTTATGCTATGCATAAAACCGGGATGTTTACCTATGAACAAGATTCCCAGCTGTTTTATCATATCTGGTCCTCCTATAATTTGTTTGCAGCGTTTCCTTTTCCAGAATTGGCAAAAAAATATATTTATTACGACCAGAAGGTTCCTGAAGCGCGGCGGAGAAAAGAATTTACTTATTATCGGGATGTTATAAAGAGACAAATGTTTCTGCACCCGGGAAAACAATACATCTCAAAGAATCCAGATTTCTCGCCGGCTGTGGAAACGATAAAGGAGTTTTTCCCGAACGCGAAATTCATCAATCTCGTCCGGCCTCCAGAGCAGATGATTCCTTCCACGGTTAATCTTTGGGCAAATAACTGGCGAGCGTATGGATCTCCAGAAGAATCTTATCCCCTGGTGGATACCTTGCAGGAACATGCCAAACATTGGTACCAATATCCTCATCAGCGGTTATCGGAATTACCACCAGATCGCTATCTGGTGGTTGATTTTACAAGATTGGTTAGCAATCCGAAAAGGGAAATTGAACGAATTTATAAACAATTTGGATTTGAATTCTCTGACGAATATCATAGAATAATGGAAGAGGAAACAATTAAGTCAAGGAGTTTTACCGGCGGCAATTCTTATTCCCTCTCTGAGATAGGATTAGAGGTTGAAGAAATTAAACAGCGATATAAACCAATTCTAGAGGGCTACAATTTGAACCTCCCGGAGCGGGAGGATTATACAAAAAGAACCTGAGGGTTATCCTTTATGGAAAGAACCGTACCATATACTGCTTCAGAGGAGGTAGAACTTTATCTCCGGACTTATTATTCGCTTTTGCGGACATCGGATGCTGTCCAGATCCGTACATTGGAGGAAGTTCACTCCGGGATGAACTCGCTGCTTCATCAGCATGCCAGGGATCGTGCTCCCGACATGACTGCTTTTATCTATGCCTTATTAAGACTCCCCGATTGTGTAAGAGAAACCAGGCAGATTATCCTGGGACAGAGCGGCACAATCTTCCGGGAAGCGGGGATGGGAGATGTCTGGTCCTGGGAACAGGTAAACGGGAAAGCTCGACGCCGGCGCTGTTTTTTCAACCCGGAAAAACAAACCCTTGCCTGTATCGTTGCCAGTCGGTCGGATATAGACGATGTCATTCCTTTGCTGACCGCCTATCAAATTGAGTGGAATAAACTCCACCGGCTGCTGCAGCATCTACCGGATGATATGGATCTTTCAGAGGCGCATAAACAAAGCGATACCTGGTATAACCTTGCGGAAGACTTAATGATGTCTGTCAGCGATCTTACCCGCTGGCGGGCTATCTGTGGGAGTGATTTTAAAAAGCGTTTACAGGAAATTAAAAGTTGTGAACGCTTTTTCCAGGTGCAATTATTAAACGGCTCATTGATCGAGTACAACCGGGCGACCAATTCCTGGTGGAGTAATATTGCTGAGAGAGTACCTGACTTATTGACCCAGCCTGTTTACTTCATATCCAGCAATACGCACAGTTTTGTAAACCTGTTATCCTGTTTTGCCTTAAAGAGCCAGAAAGAAATAAACCAATATCTCATAGATTCGAATCAGCAGGAATTAATTGATGAGTGGCGTCAGATCCAAACTCACGATGTGCCCTCAAGCCGGGAAAATTTCTGGTATTATGCATTAAAAAAATATCTCCAGCAATCCGACAGTAAAAAGATTTTTGATCGAAGAAACGACCATGAAGCTGCCTGCGGTATCCAAAGGATTGATAGCGAACACTCCTTTGATGTGGATGCTCAAGTCATCCGCATCTCGGAACTTATTCCGAAGTGGATGGATGAAAGAGTTAAAAGTGATCTGGGCGATCTGGGAATTTTAAAAAATAGCAATGCGCTGATCTTGAATATTGATTACCCGCTGGGTCTGGCTGCGTACAACATTCTGATGGAAGTGGCTGAAAATGCCGGGAAAATTCTGGGTGTTTACAGCCTTGGAAAAGCAGCAACACTGAACGGTGTGGTCGGTGATGTCATGATCCCTTATGTGGTTCATGATGAACACTCAAGAAATACCTATTTATGCCCTAGAGCATTTGAAGCCAGGGATGTGAGACCTTATTTAGTCTACGGGACGGTGCTTGACAATCAAAAAGCGGTAACTGTCCGGGGAACATTCCTCCAAAACCGGTCATATATGGATGTCTTTTACCGGGAAGGGTACACAGGCATTGAAATGGAAGCAGGTCCTTATCTTTCTGCTGTATATGAAATGTTCCGTCCAACCCGCCATCCGATAGATGAAATTGTCAATCTGGATCGGGCCCCATTTGACCTGGGCATACTCCATTATGCATCTGATCGTCCCCTGAGTAAGGGAAAAAACCTGGGCGCTGGCACACTTTCTTATTATGGGATGGATCCGACTTACGCCTGTACAGTGGCGATTATCCGCAGGATCATTAAGTTGGAAAAAACCCGACTCCAGGGTTCAAAGTAGGAAGGAATAGACATAGTGGAAGATTCAAATATTAACTCAATTGGAAAATCTCATCAACGGATTGATGCGCTTGGTAAAGTTACCGGCAAGGCAGAATATTCAGGTGATTTGAACCGTCCTGATCAGCTTCAGATGAAAATCCTCTTTGCCGGGCGTCCCCATGCCGTTGTTAAGTCCATTGATATCCAACAGGCTTTGGCTCTGGAAGGAGTTGCTCTGGTCTTAACCGCAGCAGATGTTCCGGTCAATAAATATGGATTGCAGGTTGCTGATCAGCCTGTTTTATGCGGCCCCGGTTCTGGTATCCCCTATGCAGACCGGGTAAGATTTGTCGGTGACCAGGTTGCAGCAGTAGTAGCAGAATCAGAAAAGATTGCATCTGCAGCTTGTGATTTAATCGAGGTAGAGTATGAGGATCTTCCTCTAGTTTTAGATCCTTTTGAGTCGTTCAAAGAGGGTGCTTTGACCCTCCATCCGGATCAGGAATCAAATATTTATGAGGCCTACCGGATTCGAAAAGGTAATGCGGAGAAAGCCTTCCAGGACGCTGAGTTAATTCTAGAAAGTGAATATCATACACCTGTCCAGGAGCACGCCTATCTTCAGCCAGAAGCTGGATTTGCTTATTATGATGATCAAGACCGGATCACAGTGGCCGCTGGAGGGCAGTGGGCGCATGAAGAACAGGAGGAAATTGCTCATTCATTAGGAGTAGATCTGGACCAGGTGCGGGTAATTCACCCTGCAATTGGGGGTGCTTTTGGCGGTCGTGAAGACATTTCTGTTCAAATTGTCCTGGGGCTGGCAGTAGTCAGGCTGCGCGAACAGGGTATTAACCGGCCGGTGAAAATTGTCTGGTCCCGGGAAGAATCGATCATTGGGCATCACAAACGGCATGCGTGTCATATTAAAACCCGCTGGGCTGCAACGCGGGATGGAAAGCTAACCGCAGCTGAAGTGGATATTACAGCGGATGGCGGGGCGTACATGTACACCTCGAACAAAGTACTTGCAAATGCAACCCTCAACTGCACCGGACCCTATGATATTCCTAATATTAAAGTTGATGCCAGGGTGGTTGCTACTAACAATGTGCCTGGGGGTGCATTCCGGGGTTTTGGCGGTCCACAGGGGACATTTGCGGCAGAAAGCCAGATGAGCAAACTGGCAGAAGCGCTAAATATGGATCCGGTGGAATTTCGTCTGAAAAACACACTTAAAAAGGGTGCGTTATCCTCGGTTCAATCTCCTTTGCCGGGGCTGGTAAATGTCTCCCAGGTGTTGGAGCGCTGTGCTGAAGAATCTTACTGGAAGAAGAATGGGGAAAAATGGATAGTGCAGAAAAAGCAATCCCGAGAGAGGGGCGGGGTTTATAAGAGGGGAATAGGATTTGCCTGCGGTTTTAAAAATATTGGTTTTTCTGCGGGTTATCAGGAGAACGCCTGGGCAACGGTTGAACTTCACGGCGCCAATGAGATTGAGGAAGTGATTGTTCGCCATGCCGCCGCGGAAGTAGGGCAGGGCACTCATACAGCAATCATGCAGATGGCTGCTGATGCTGTTGGGGTATCTTTTGGTAAAGTGCGCCTGATCAGTGCTGATACGGGAGAAACGCAAGATTCGGGAAGTGTATCTGCATCCCGGATGACATTCATGGCTGGTAACAGCATTTATGGAGCAGCAATCAGCGCCTTGGAAAAATGGAAAAATGAGGAAAGGCCGGCAATAGCAGCTTACCAGTACCTGGCGCCGAAAACGACTAAATTTGATCCTGAAACCGGGGCATCTACTCCTAACTTTGCCTATGGATACGTTGCCCAAGCTGTTGAAGTTGAAGTTGATACAGAAACTGGACAAATCACTGTTGAGAATATCGTTTCAACACATGATGTTGGCCGGGCAATTAACCCCGACCAGGTTGTGGGGCAAATTGAAGGGGGAGTCATCCAGGCTCTAGGGTATGTCCTTACTGAGAACTTTATTCAGGAAGGCGGTTATGTAAAAACTGACAAACTGTCAACTTATTTAATCCCGACTATTCAGGATGTACCTCAAACTCTCAAATCAATAGTGATGGAAAATCCTGATCCAAACGGTCCCTGGGGTGCCCTGGGAATGGCAGAAATGCCGATTATGTCGCTGGCGCCTGCGGTTACAGCGGCAGTGCATGATGCAACTGGAATCTGGTTTGATGATTTCCCATTAACCCCGGAACGTGTTTTACGGGGTTTGGGAAAGATCTAGAACTCGCAGGAAATAAACACGAATGTCCTATTGTAACGTCAAGGCATTTAGACGATTTCTATACAAATCCTTCATCAAGAATAAAGCCACGCATTATAGATTAACATCAAAAAGGTTAGGAATCCTTTCATTGTCCCTGTTGATCTATCTGCCGGCTGAATTCTTATTGTGATCTTATTATTCAGCAATTTATCGATGAAGGACCGAGAAAAAGGAGAAACAGGTAATCTTTGTTTTCCTGGAAATAACTGGCATGATATGAACCAGCTGATTTCTTGCAGTGGATCGGTCAGTAAATATTTTCCTGACATCTAGGGATGGTGGAGGGAACCTGTTGTTTAATAATGGCTTGTTGAGATTTTTCAGTAATAATTGGTATTCTAATGCCATCGGAAAGACAGCTGAAGTTCTCAGCATCAGGATTATGGCGATATTTTATTGGGAGTGAATGATGGATGACTTTTTAACTCGAGGCAGTATTAAGGATCTTGATCCGAAATTGTATGAGTTGTTTCGGATTGAGGAAGAGCGACAATACAGGAGACTAATTCTCATCCCCAGCGAGAGCAGTACGCCAAAAGCGGTCAGAAGAGCTCTCGGATCCGGTTTTCATAATATCTATGCTGAGGGATATTCATTTGATCTAAC
>CBDVDO010000005.1:0-17578 GCA_965372765.1 uncultured Anaerolineales bacterium | reverse complement strand
GCAGCGCTGGTTACTTTGGCGGGTGGGTCAACCCAGCAGGCAGTCAATGCGGCCTCTATGGCTCTCCAAAATATACTTGGTATGATCTGTGACCCGGTCGCCAACCGGGTGGAGGTACCCTGCCTGGGCAAAAACGTAATGGCCGCCAGCAACGCCCTGGCTTGCGCCAATATGGCCCTGGCCGATTATGACCCAGTCATCCCTCTCGATGAAGTGATTCAAACCATGGACAAAGTTGGCAAGATGCTCCCCTCAGCTTTACGCTGCACAGCACTTGGAGGCTTGTCAATTACTAAGACTTCTAAAGAAATCGAAAAACGATTGGCCCAAAAAGAATGATTGAATTCGGCCCAATCCAACATTAACCATACTCGCCTGCGGCGAAGAGAATCGACCACTTTTTGTATTCCATGTCCTCAGTCATTAATTATTAATAGCAAAATCGGAGGCGGGGGAGCTTTTCCGTTACACAGCAACATACTGACTTATCAGCAAATGGTCAATTAATAGATATTAACCATAATCGTCACTTGGGGTCCAAGTGCGGGTTGTACCAAGAGCGAGGAACCAGGTATGACCGCAGCACTTAATTCCAGGTTTCAACCAGGCAAAATTTAGAGCAGGGATACAAAACGTGGAAAATATTGCCCTGCCATTTGCTGCAGGTGGTCAATCGAATGAACCACACGATTGGCAGCATTCCGGTTCATTTAACTTCTGAGGATGGCTCATGAAGAAAATACTGAGTGTAAGCCTTGGCTCTACTACCCGAGATCACACAACTGAAGCTGAGTTCATGGGGCAGCATTTTTGGCTTAGCCGTCAAGGTACTGACGGCGATTTAGATCGCTGCCTCCAGATGTACCGCGACAACGATGGCAAGGTGGACGCCTTTGGCGTGGGTGGAAGTGAATTCTATTTGTGGGTGAATGGACGGCGCTACTATTTCCGCGAGGCAAAGCAGATCCGCAAAGCGATCAAGGTCTCCAAGGTTGGAGATGGCAATGGCATCAAGCACCTCCTGGCGCCAATGGCGATAGAGGTTCTCAAGGAGCACGGGTACGAACTACGTGGTAAGAAAGCCCTCAAAACAACAGCTGTAGACCGGTACGGCTTGGCCAAAGCTCTCGTCAATGCAGGTTGTGATGTGACCTTCGGAGATTTCATGTTCGCTCTCGACCTCCCGATCCCCATCCGCAGCATTCGCGGTGTGCACATCATGGCGGTCCTGCTCCTGCCCATCATGACTCAGCTTCCTTTCCGCTGGCTCTATCCTCTAGGCGCAGAGCAAGAGAAGGAACCTTCCAAGAAATACAGCCATTTCTGCGAGGAGGCGGATATCATCGCCGGCGACTTCCTGCAGGTTTGGTCAAACCTGCCCGACGACTTAAGCGGAAAGATCATCATCACCAACACCACCACGGAGAAGAATGTTGAGGCGCTTCAAAAACGGAATCTGGAGGTCCTGGTGACAACCACCCCCCGCCTGGGGGGACGTTCTTTCGGCACGAACGTCATCGAGGCTATGTGTCGTTGTTTGATCGACAAACCCGACGACCGTATCACCGAGGCGGACTTCAAGGACATTATCGCCCGCGTACCTCTTAAGCCGCAAGTGCATTTCCTGAACTAGTTACCAGGGTTTTTATCGGCAGCCATTCACTGGTATCTGTCCACAGGTAGCGCTGCTGTACACTGACAGACTGGGAAGGACTGGGGAGGAAGACGGAGGACCGGGAAGGACAACCCAGCCGCGAGGAAACAAAGACTCCGCTTGATGACCTGCTAATCTACTAGTTTCACTTGCTCGGGATGAAACGAAAATGAAAAAGCAACCATATCTTACCAACCATCGTCTTCATGTTATTGGCTTAGCGTTGATGGTAATACTGGCTTCATGCAGTTCACTCGAACAACCTACCGCCCTGCCAGCTACAGTAGATATACCTACGCTGAGCAGCATCGAACCAGGGATCAAATCAGGGATAACGATGCTAACGAACAAACTTGTCTGCCCAGGTATCCCGAGCACAGCTGTGCTTATTCCGCCAGCTCCGTATGACGAGGCGCTTGGTGATTGCGCGCTTATTGGAAGATCCGGGGAGATCGAAGCCTGGCTGGTTGAGCTCGAGGGGATAGCCGAAAACTGCCGCGCAAATCGTGAAACAAACTGGGTAAGCACGCTGGCGGCACGCGATAACCTCAATTCCCAGGTCGACGAGCTCGAGCCTGGGTTGGAACCCAAGCCCAGGGGAGCAAAAACGGAAACTTCCCAGCTCGAACTCGGATTATTTCCCGAGGCAGAATGCCCAATCTACACATACTCCGAACTCCCCGAATCGCCTGTACTAATCCCACTTCCTACCTATTACTACACAAATTGGCTCAAAAGAATCGGCGAAAACGTTGGGGAATACTGCGCAATGGTAGATGAGCTTGTCAAGCCACTCTGGCAGGCGTGTGATGAGATCAATTTCTACCAGGATTGTCAGGCACCAGATATAGAACTGTATCATTCGATCATTGAGAGGCAAATGAATACTGCTCAAAGCAATTACAACAACACCGACTCCTTCTACACAAACTCATTGCAGACCTCAGGTTGGGGTAATTTCAGAATGTCTTTCAACGAGGCTTACATTGATTGTCCTTCCCTGCAACCATCTGTCTTCGTCCCAATGTTCACGTTTTCTATGAACGCCTTTTGCCGGGAGGGTCCTAACCTCGTTTATGAGAAGGTGACTTCATTTCTCCAGGACCAAAGCGTTCAGATTGATGGACGCAATCAAGATGATCCACTCTGGTGGTGGGTGCTGATTCCCGATTCAAGTGGACATTGCTGGGTTTCGGATTCAACTGGTTCTACCGCAGGCCTTCTTGAGGGTGTGAATACTGTCGAAGCGCCTCCGTTACCGCTAGCTCCCCCGGTCTGCACGCGCGATCTGACCCAGAAGCAATGCAAGGCCTCCGGAGGGACCTGGAAACTGGACCCGGGGCAGGATGCCCCGGTATACTTCTGCGATTGCTCTAAATAGGTAGCGCCATCTTCTGGGAGAAGACCTGCCGTCCTGGGCAAGAGACCTGATGGCGCTGATGGCCTTCCTCTTCGATACGACCTTCAGTCGCAGAACAGGGCCCATAACTGGGCTTTGTCCCTCTAGCGGAGAGAAACAACCGCTTTTTGCAATTATTGATTTTTTAATCTATAATGAAAATAACAGCCAAACCAGTGACAGGTGCCCTTTGCCCGAAGGGTTGATGTGTCATCATGCCTGCAATGAGCGCAGCGAAGACAAAGTGAGCTTGTCGAAGGGCCCGTCCTGAGTGAACACCGAGTGCAATCGAGGAGAGAATCGAAGAGCTTAGCGAAGCTCATCTATTAAGCACTATTTTAATGAAAGGAGGATAAGCTATGGCAGACATAAATGACTCTGGTGATCGTGGGACGAAATTGATCCGCCGTATTGCACGTATTTGGTCCGCACCAATCATCCTTTACTCCCTGTTACAACTTACCGGCTATGCCTGGAATTGGTTGACAATCGGAAAAGCAGACCCCTATGCAGTGGAGGGCTATCCCTTTATTGAGGCGGTACCCCCAATCCTGCTGTTTCTGGGTGTCATTGGATTAGCCATCGCCTGGCGCTGGGAAAGATTGGGAGGAACGATTAACCTTGTTTTCCTGTTAGGGGTGGTTGTGGTGCTTCTAATCACAAGACCGCTCACTGATGATTTATCTTTCGTATTGATTCCTTATCTGATGACGATAGTGGTAGCCATTCCTGGAATACTGTTCCTGGTGTATTGGCAGCGCTCGAGAGAAATACCTGCTTTATAGAACAGCGCCCGAGAAGGCTGAGGGGGAGATATGGAGAGAGGGTGGCTCGGTGAGGGGTGAGACGGAGAGACCAGGAGATGTCCTGACCAGGGGACTGGGAGAGGACCTTGAAGGTTTAAACGCGTTAACTTATAAACCTTCAATTTGTTATTGTAGACAACGGATCCCTGAGTAGAAAGTAATCCTGTATCCTGAATACTGGAAACCAGCGCCACTGAGCTCTTCCATTAGGCTGAACAAATCTCTTAAAAAGTGAGCGAATGAACAATCATACTTCAACGCACTACTATCTTTCACAAAAGTCTGAATTGATTGAATGCTTTGAGAAAGAATCAAAGCGTTGGCGGACCATTCTTTCTGAACATTCTGGGAAGAAGTTTGCTGAAAATATCTTGCATGAAGCGAAGCATCAATACGAAGTTCTCATCCCCGAAATTCCTTATATTGGGGGTGAGGAGAATCATTTAACAAGCTCGTTGGTAGGATCTGTAGAATGCTTGGCCTTATATCAAGCGATGAATGCAAGTGACAAGACAGCGGTAGAAACTGGGAAGACACTCTACGAAGCAGTTGTAGTGAGATATGGCAATCCAATTCCAGGGATTCCGCTGTCGCAAATGTTAAGTGCGGAAGAGCTTATGAGTCGAAGGAAAGAGAGAGCTGAGCGATCACAACAACGCGAATACGAAGATGACTTCGTCTATGAGTTTGTTGAAGGTGACGGTGATACGTTCGACTATGGATACAACTTCACCGAGTGCGCGACGCAAAAATTCTATATTGCGCAAGCCGCCGAAGAGTTCCTTCCGTTTTATTGTTTTTTAGATTTCCCTAAGAGCAGGTTATATGGATTAGGGTTGTCCAGGACGGGGACGTTGGCTGAAGGTTGTGAAGTTTGCGATTTCCGATTCAAAGCTGGCAGGGATTGTGAAAAGGAATGGCCGCCGCCCTTCATGAAACACGATTAATGCTGATGATTCAGAAATTGATTGTTTAGCAGCGGATTCAAACGTTTAGGCCAAAAAGTTTCGCCGAAACTCGATAATTGCAAAAGCCCAAATTCCAAAATAAAACCAGATCGCAGCTTTTGGATACTTGCATGCCAGAACAGTTAATATGCCCACAAAACTATAGGGAGCTATATAGGGGACGAAAAATGGGGTAGATACAGCTGCCAGGTATTCATCGTCTTCCTTCCATGCCCGCCACAGCAAATACGCACCATAGGGTAAACCAATCGGCAGCACACTAAAGTTGAAAGACTTGTTTATGGGACTGAATGTCACATCCAGCGGCCATAATCCCCAAACCACAAATGAGAGCAGTACCACCCCGGTTGGAAGAAGAAGAATCTTCCAATTCCGTTTTGCCCAAATTATGAGCGCAAAACCGAGTGATTGCGGCTTACAGAGCAGGAGTACACTGCCCGGATTGGGCCCAATCGTTAAGCCTAGCAGCGGCAGCCATTCAATATTATTTGTCCGGCATAAATCGAAGAAAACAGGACTGGTAAAAATCAAGGCAATAGCTTTCCAATCTCCTCCCAGCTTTCGCACTGCAAAAAGAACCACAGAAATATTTAGAATAATATTAATCGTATTGCCTAAGCGAATAGGCAAAAAACTGTGCGGTAAAAACAGCATTGTAAATGGAGGATTTATGAAATGCTCAACAGAATATGGGTCAGTTAGACTCAACCGGCTGAATGTGTATTCCCAATCAACACCAATTGGATAGTTATTAAATAGAATAACCCCTGTTGCCAGAACGCACCCGAGAATAACCAGGGTAACCAGTATTTTTTTTGGTAGTGATAGCTCAGTGTCCACTTTCCCTCACCTTTCAAAAAGTGTGCCCGATCAGTTCAATTTCCCCCGAGTTGATAAAGATAAATTCTATAAGCTCTTACCTGGTATCTAAAACCCTTTTCGAAGTATAACATTAAACTCCCCCTCACTTCCGCTGGGTCAGGTACGGTTCCTCAGCTGCCCCGTGTTTGCGGAAGTGAGGGGCTGCTCGAGGGAGTACCGACTTCATTTCCCCCCGGTTTATATTGCCTGTACCCTCCAATCCCAACACTCCTCCTAGACTGGTTTTGGGGAGCAGTCATGGGATTCAGTTGGTCATGCTATAATCGCAGGGAAAGGAAACTATGAATAACATTTACCTTGATTACGCGGCAACTACCCCGGTTGATGAGCGGGTAACAGCCACCATGCAGCCATATTTCACCCAGGTCTTTGGCAATCCATCCTCCCTGCATCGATTTGGGCAGCAAGCTGAATCAGCCCTTGAAAAATCCCGCCGGGAGCTGGCAGGATTTCTGGGCGCAAAACCATCCGAGATTATCTTTACATCTTGTGGATCAGAAAGCGACAACCTGGCAATACGGGGAGCCGCATTCGCGGCACGGCAAAATTCCAGCGCGAACCACCTGCTAATTTCCCCAATCGAACATCCTGCGGTTCTTAATACAGCGGGTCAATTGGCTAATTTTCATGGATTTGATTTAAGCTTCTTACCCGTTGATAAATACGGTATGGTTTCCCCTGCAGGGGTCAAGGAAAACCTGAAAGAGGATACTTTCCTGGTTTCAGTCATGCAGGCAAATAACGAAATAGGAACCATAAATCCAATCGCGGAGATAGGCGACATATGCCGGGAGCGAGGCATCCTCTTCCACACAGATGCGGTTCAGAGCGGAGCGCATTTCCCGCTTGATGTAAATTCAATCAAAGTCGATTTATTGTCTTTGGGTGCCCACAAGTTTTATGGACCCAAAGGAGTGGGAGCTCTTTATATAAGATCAGGGACAGAGCTTAGCCCGATACTGACCGGGGGATCCCAGGAATTCGGCCTGAGAGCCGCAACCCAAAATATCCCTTTAATTGTGGGTATGGCAGCAGCCTTTGAACTGGTTCAGACAGAACATAATGAGCGGACCAACCACATCCTCCCCCTGCGAGATCATCTGATTAAACAGGTTTTAAAGATTCCGTCCAGTCAGCTAACTGGGCACCCGGAAGAACGGCAGGTAAACCATGCCAGTTTTGTATTTGAAGGTGTCGATGGAAACCTGCTGATCTCGATCCTTGATGGGGCTGGATTTGCCTGCTCATCCGGCTCCGCCTGTAAAACGGGAGATCCTGAACCCAGCTTGGTTTTAACTCATCTGGGGTATTCCCCTTCCTGGGCGTTGGGTTCCCTCCGGGTCACTCTGGGAAAATACACAACAGCAGAGGACATTGACTCATTCCTGAAAATCCTGCCGGGCTGTATTCATCAGGTGAGGGAGTTGAAAAGTTGACCCCACCACCAGGAGCACGCGTGGTTGTAGGGATGAGCGGAGGAGTGGACAGCTCTGTGTCTGCTGCTCTTCTCAAAGATCAGGGTTACGATGTTATCGGGATGATGCTTCGCCTCTGGAGCGATACTGGCACACACAACCGCTGCTGCGCGCCGGACGCACAACAAGAAGCCAGGTATATTGCCGGTCTGCTTGATATTCCGTTTTACGTGATAGACGCTCAGGACCATTTTTATCAGACAGTGGTCCTTCCTTTTATTGATGGCTATACGCAAGGAATTACCCCAAATCCATGCCTCAATTGCAACCGTTTTGTTCGCTGGGATTTCTTATTGGAAAGGGCAAAAGCTTTGGGCGCCGATTATCTGGCGACTGGACATTACGCCCGGATTCAAAACACCTCAGTCGGCCCCCATCAGCTCCTTAAAAGCAAGGACTCAGATAAAGATCAAACATATTTCCTGCACGTGCTGACTCAAGACAAATTAAGTCAGACGATCTTTCCCCTGGCTGATCTCACCAAAAAACAGGTTCGCAAGCTGGCCGAAGAGTATTCTCTGCCTGTTGCAGATCGCCCTGACAGCCAAGATTTATGTTTCGTTGGGCAGGGAGATTACCGGGATTTCCTGCGCAAATCTAACCCCTCCTCGATGAAACCAGGTCCCATTGTCGATCTGGATGGAAAATCCCTCGGAGAGCATCCAGGACTGGCAGATTTTACAATTGGACAAAGAAAAGGATTGGGCATCTCCTACCCGGTACCTCTTTATGTGGTTCGGAAGGATCTGAAAAACAACACCCTGATTGTTGGAAGCAAAGAATATCTGGGTCAGGGGAAATTTTATGTTGATAATGTAAACTGGATTTCCGGGGAAGGTCCCGCCGATTCCATCTCAGCCAATGTTAAAATTCGGTATAAATCGCAGGAGGTGCCTTCCACTATTACGGTGATAAATTCCACTACAGTTTCCATACAATTGGATTCAAATTTACCGGACATCACACCAGGACAAGCGGCTGTTTTTTATCAAAACGACGTCTGTCTCGGAGGAGGGATCATCAGATCAGACTAACATGACAACTCCAACTATGTTCTACAGTTTTCTCCTGGCATCATTCCTGGGGTCGGCATTCCATTTTTGGAAGGGAGGCAGTGGAGGTAAATTCCTGATGATGATGATTCTGTCCTGGGTTGGTTTTTACCTCGGGCATCTACTGGGCACTTCCTGGGATATTCAGTTCTTGATGATCGGACCGATATTCGGGGGATTTGGTGTCCTGGGGAGTTTGCTCTTCCTCTTTCTGGGAAACTGGATCAGCCAGCTCGACGAATTATGATCATTAATCCAGATCGAATAAAGGGACAATTACTGCAAGCGCAGGACCTGCGGGCAAAACACTGCCCACCTCTGCCCGGTACCAGGAGAAAAGAAAAGCAACCTGCGGCTGTTCTTATCCCGCTGCTGCTTGACCAGGAAGATTGGAAAATCCTTTTCATCAAACGAACTCATCATCAGGACGATCGGCACAGTGGGCAAGTCGCGTTCCCCGGCGGGCGGGCAGACAGCGGCGACCCTGCCCTGCAATATACTGCACTCCGGGAAGCCGAGGAAGAAATTGGACTCAACCCTGATGATGTGGAAATTTTAGGGCAATCCTGTCCAATTACTACCGTTACTGATTATGAGGTTACACCCTTCGCGGGGGTTCTTCCCTGGCCTTATCCTCTTAAACTCTCCAAAGTTGAAGTGGAAAAAACCATCTTGATCCCGATAAATTGGCTGCTAGATCCCCAAAACCATCAGCTAAAGTTTTGGAAGCCTGACCCATCTGCTGCAGAAGGAATTCCGGTGATCTTTTTTAAAGAATATCTGGGAGATATATTATGGGGAGTTACCGCTCAAATATTGCTGGATTTTCTGGAATTAATCAATTTGACCCCCTGACCTAAAAAAATAGCTCACTATTCCCCTTTTACACCAATCAATTGTACTGCGTCAATTTCATTCCACCCTAAACCCAGCTGAGATTGATCCACTGTGATCCGTACTGTATTGGTAAGAAAATCAATTCCCTCTACAGGAACAATTAATTCATAGGGACAGGGTCGATCCACCTGGACAGGGTTCTTTTGAAGGACAGTATAATAACCCAGCCGCTCAGGATCCTGAACCTCCACTTTGGTAACCTGATCACAGTTAAAACTCTCATGGATAATAATTTCGAGAGGGTAAACAAGGATGGGAAACCTCACAGTTAAGGTGTCAATCGAATCACTCGCTGCTGATGCCCAGGAAAACTGGTAATCGCCGCACCCCGGGGAATCCGGTGGTCCAACTGCTTGCTCTGCGCTCCATTCAGGACTTGAGAACTCTGAGCTCGCTTCTGCCGACATAGCCCATTGATAAATAATGCCAGAACGGTTTTCTCTGGCGGGTTTATCATCAACCTGGGTAGTTGCCGTTGGGGTTTGCTCGGGAAGCAAATCTTCTTCCGCCGCAGCTCTGCATCCAGAAAGGAATACAACCATTATCACCAGGATATTCAGGCTGAAATGATGCAGGGTTCTTTTCATACGCTCTTCAGAATAGATCTATTTAATTGAAAAACCATCCCGGTTGGATAAATCTTCCGAGATGGTTCTCCTTTGTTATTGAAATTGATTAATCTTCATCAGCAGCATCAACATCGTCCGCTGCCTCTCCTTCAACTGCTTCTCCTTCCAAGAGTTCAGCATCAGTGAGCTCTTCCAAGAGTTCAGCGCCTTCCTCAACCTCAGGTTCAATCTCCATCAGTGTTGGAGCAGCAACCACGATAACAGTTAGCTCAGGGTCTTCCAGGATGGTAACATCTCCAGAGATAACCAAATCCTTGACCCGGATATTGTCTCCGATCTCAACAAGCTCATTAATATCCACCGAAATTGTGTCCGGCAAATCTTTTGCTTTTGCTTCGATCTGAAGAGAATCCATACTGGTGACCAGCAGCGCGTTTAGTTCCTTAACAGCTGGTGATTCACCCATTACCAAGACAGGTACCGTGGTAGTGATGGTCTCTTCCATAGAAACAGCCTGGAAGTCAATATGCAGTAAATTCCGCGTAATCACTTCCCGCTGCAGATCACGGACCAGCGCCAGGTGTTCTTCTTTACCGATCTTCATGGTTATCAGAGTATTAGCACCAGTCACGCTAAGGATCTGGCGAACATCGTTGGTATTTAAAGTAAGCGGCATTGGCTCAATATCACTGCCGTAAATCACTGCAGGGAGTAATCCTTCCCGCCTGAGCGCTTTTACCTGCTTCCCAATAACTTCCCTTTTCTTTGCTTCCAATACATATTTTTTCATTATTTCCTTCCTCGAAGCGCCTCTCACTGCTGCTGAAGCAGAGTTACCTTCGCTTCTCTAGAATGATGAGAATTGATAATTCTGCCGAAAACTCACCATACATAAACCTGGCATCTTTGCCTGAACAAAAAAAGACCGCCACGTCCAGGTGACGATAAAATTTTCAGCAGGGAAAATTGTAACTTGCCGACCTGTATTCGTCAATAGCACGAGAACCGTAAGCTGTCACCGTCTCATTCGCCCGGCAACCCTAAAATCGGGCCACCACACAAATACTGCCGATTAGTATTGGCTTAAGTCTTGCAACATAACCCACAGATAGATAAATCGAGCCGGAGTGGGATTCCAAATCCATTATTCAGCAGATCAAATTAACTACTAATGTAACAGCCGGTTTCCCTTATCTATACGGCATACATCTTGCACAATAACAGGAAATCAGTATAAAGGAGTTTTAAAATGACTATTTATGATATAGCCCGTGTATTATCTGCCATGGCATCAGGATTATTCCTGATCGGCTTGATCACTTTTGCAACCGGTGTTGCAGTTCTGATCATCAGGTCCATCGGCCAGGACACTCGTTCGATCAGCAAATCAATAGCGCAAATCACCAAAAAAGGGATTGCAGATGATATCTCTGGACTGATCGGCAATGCTTCTGCGCTAATGACCGCAACAACCAATCTGATTCAAACCACAAAAGGCATCGGTGTATTTCTAGTCATCAGCGGTTCTGTCTTTATGATACTGGGGATTACCCTGACACTATACCTCGGCCTTAATTAACGGGATCATTATGGCAAAACAGGAACTTCTCATCATCAATGCTCTGAAAAATATATTTCCAGAAGCGTCCTGGTACTGGGCTATCCCCGCACTAAGACGCGCTGCACCAATCTGGGGAGAATTGGAATCCGAAGGCTTCCCCCAGATCCTGGTTCAGGAAATCGGCAGCGAGCCAACTGACTGGACTCCAGGAAGGATTGGAGCCGCTGTGCTGAATAGAGAATATTCAGATTTGGTAAACTGGCCAATTAATTCATTCAGTGACCTTCCTGCTGAGTTAAGGAACCAGGTTCACCAAACCTATCAGGATTATGAAAACAGCACAGATCAGATCCTGAGCCTGGGCGATGCTTTCCAATTAAGTCTTGCTTTGCTTGGAGAAAAGAATTCAGGCAAAACCTGGCAGGAAATTATCAGTCGGCTTTCTCCCCAGGACGATTGGCTTTTTCCGCTGACTTGTTTATTTGATTTAGTTGAAGATCAGTCGGAATTTGTTCAGGCTCTAAATCCGGATCCCGGGATGCAAATCTTGCTTTCCAGGCCTTTAACCCCGGAAGCCATGGTGGAGATGCTGAGCGGGATTTTATTTACTATGGACGCCGCCAGTTTGGAAAAATGGATTAAGGCGTTAAATAAGGAAGTTCCCGATCTCGGACCGAAAGTTGCTCAAACCTTGTTGGTAAAACAAAATCCGGAACCCTCAAGCATACAGGAGAGCGTTACCCTCAGTCTCCTCAATCAGCTGGCTGGAAACTCAGAAGCCGCTTTGAAGCTGCTCAAAGAAGCAGCCGACCAAAACCAGAAGCTGCACGGCAAACTCGCAGCCAACCTGAACAAGGTAAAAGCTGGTCTTCAGCAGCCCCAGGTGAACGATAAGGCGTGGCAGGAATTAACAACATCAATCAGCGAGCCAGAGGGAATGGCTGAGAACGTTCAGGAAATATCCGATATCATCCGCTCTTTGCTGGATAATAAGTATTATGCCGCAGCCGGTGATCTCATTAGCAAATTACAGGATCCACTGCCAGAACACCCAGAACTTATTACCGCGCTTGCAGAATACGCGCTGTCACAGAACCAGAAGACACGGGCGGGACAGTTAGCATTACTGGCCTTAGAAAAAACCGATGGTGGAAAATCTCCCCCGGAAAACTTAAGTTCAGTACTGCTCCAGGTTGGCAATCTGGAAGAATGTATCCAATCAGCCCAATCCTATTTATCAAAACATCCCAACCACCTGCAGACTAATTTGGTATTTGCTGAAGCGTTAAGCCGGTTGGGAAATCATTCATCTGCTGCAAAACAAGCTCAAATCGGGTCAATGCTTAATCCCCAGGACATCTCGCTGCACAGGAAACTGGCAGGGTATCAAGAACAGGCAGAATCCTGGAAGGACGCGCTGGAAACTCGCTCGAATATCCTGAGCAAATTACAATCTGTAAAAGAAGCTAAATCACAACCAGAACCCTATTTGCCTTTGGGAGATTTGCTATCTTTTGCCGCCTGTGCCTATCAAGCAGGACAGCCCAAACGAGCCATCACAGCCTGTAATCAAATCCTCGAACAGGATCCAGCTAACAGTAACGCTCATTCATTAAAAGGAAAATCTCTCTACACCCAGGGAAAACAGGATGAAGGATTTGCTCATCTGAATCGGGCAGTTGAGATTTCGCCCGAGCTTGAGGAACCCTGGGTCGCCCTTGCAGCCACCTTGCTGGCATCAAAAGCACCGGATAAAGCTATCCAAACATTAAAATCAGGTGTAACTGCCGCTTCGACCCATGCCCGCGTGTTGTTAAAGTTGGGTGAAATTCAAAACGATAATCATCATCAATCGAAAGCTCTGGAGACTTTCCAGAATGCTGCAGCTTCAGCAGAAACAGAGGCTGTTGATCAAAAGACCCTTTATGATATTCAGTACGGATTAGGCCTCTCCTATTACAAACTGGGGCACCTGAAACAAGCCCGTACTACATTCAAAGATCTGCAAAAACGATACCCGGCAAATGGTAAAGCCAATGCCATTTACGGAAAACTAATGCTGGATATGGATGAACCCCGGGGAGCTCTCCCCTACCTTGCCCGGGTGGTGGATCAAGATCCCCAGCAGGCTGAACCTTACCTGCAGTATGCAGATGCTCATTTACGAATCGGTGCCAATCCCAAAGCGGCTGCCAGCGCCCTGGGGAAAGCCCTTTCAATTGATCCGGAAAACGAGATCGCCTTTGCTCTCCTTGGAGAAGCACAAGCAGCTGAAGGAAATTATCAGGAAGCTATCTCTTCATTCCAAAAGGCGCAAAACACCTCATTAAAATCAGATCCTTCCTGGTCTCCAAGAATCAGCCTGGGATTGGGAAAGACTGCTATACGATTGGGACAGGTTGAAACAGCAATTGCATCCCTCAAAGAAGCGCATGAAAAATATCCCCAGAACCTGCATCTCACTCGCGGTTTAGCAGAAGCATATCAAACCGCAAACTTAACCCCTAACGCTCTCGAAACAGCAAAACATGCCGCAAAGATCGCACCGCATGATCCGAAGAATTTATCCTGGATTGCTGAATTTACCTTAGCTCTGGGATCTCCAGAGCAGGGAATTTCAGCCCTAAAAGAACTCGTGCGAATTGATCCCGGTCATCATGCCGCTTATATCCTTCTAGGAAAAGCATATACTTTAGCTGGCAATGAAGAAGAGGCAGCTGCCACTTTCTCCAAAATCCTCAACTTTGAAGAGATCCAGCCGGAAGATTTATTCCTGGCCGGGGATGAATTAATTACAATTGGCGATTTTGATACCGGCATGAAATGCCTCACAAAAGCCGTCAATATATGCGAGGTAAATCCAACGCCCTCTCCCCTGCTGCCAAAAATCTGGTCCCGGATGGCAGCTGGATTGGAAATGAACAGCAATCCCAAACAAGCACTGGAACTGCTTGATCGAGCCATCAGCGCCGACCTGGATCAGCCAGATTGGAGAATACAAAAGGCCGATTTGCTGATAGGACAGGACCGCTTCCAGGCTGCGATCGCCAGTCTCTCTAATGCTTTGGATCTATCTCCTGATGATCCAAACTTGCATGCGAAGATGGCCAGGGTTCAACAGCAAATCTCCTCTCATGAAGAAGCTTTCTATCACTCTCAAGAGGCTTTAGCAGGGTTCCTGGCGGAATCAGACAGGAAAGAAAAGATTGCTGAAGCCCGTGCTTTTGCAGCCGATTTAGCCTGTGCAACATTGAGAATTGATCAGGCAGAGGAGATTCTTTCCAGCCTTGACCTTAATCAACTAAGAAAAGACGGAAAACTTCTGCCAGCCCAAATTCATTCTCTTTGTCTGACTGCTGAGATTGCTCTTGACTATAATCAGGAAGTGAAAGCTGCAGAAATCAGCAATCTGCTTGTCTCGCAGGAAATTGATTTCCCCAGGGCAATTGCCCTGCAAGCCCGGATCATAAACAGACAGGGCAATCTAGAAGAAGCCCGGGAAGGTTTTGTTCAGGCAGTGGAAAAATGGCACAAACTGGCTGGAGGAGAGAAATCTTTCAGCACTGCAGTAGAAATTGCTTTTGGAAAAACCGCCCAGGAACTTCATCAATGGGACGAGTCTGCTAAACATATCCAGCACGCGGCTGATCTGACTTCCACAGAAAAAAGAGTCATATTTGAACTTGCCCAGTCATATGTCACAAGAGCAGAAGCCCGCCG
The DNA here is from genome assembly GCA_965372765.1 of uncultured Anaerolineales bacterium. Taxonomy (GTDB): domain Bacteria; phylum Chloroflexota; class Anaerolineae; order Anaerolineales; family UBA11858; genus B10-G9. The sequence goes on along the minus strand of CBDVDO010000005.1, from coordinate 2,595 downwards.
TTTTTCTGAAGCCCTGAAAGCCATCCACCATGCTCCTGACCAAAGTGCTTTATCCAACGAGGTCTCAAAATCATTCCAGGAATGTATTCAAGCCCTTTATCAGCTGGAAGTAGATCCACAGTTAGTCGGAAAATTAAAAGCCCGGGGAGATGCTGTGTTCTCACCAAACCAGGAAAATGCGGAAGAGCTCAAAAAATCCGCAAAAACTCCTGAGGAACTGGCTGCTCTGATTGCGGCGTTCCGGCACAGCCGGCAAAAAGTATTTGCTTCCCAGACAGCACAGGACAATCTGCAAGATCTGGGAAAAAATGCCATCCTGGACGCACAGATCGCCCTGGCGCTGCTAAAAATCAAACCGGAAAAAGCATACAAGGCAGCTGCTTCCGCCCTGGAAGTCGCTAAAAGAGCCAACCATTCCCAGGTTCCTCTCTTTATGGTTCTGCTCGGGCTGGCAGCAAAACAGGTTGATGACCTGATCTCTGCAGAAGAATCAATCCAGAAAGCTCTTCAAATCTGGGAGGATGAACCCCGCTGGTATGCCCTGGCAGCAGAAATGACCCTGGATTACCCAACAGCAGTCAACCAATACCACCAGGCAATTGAATTGGAACCAGAGTATGCGGGCCATTTCCTGGCACTGGGCAAACTACACTTGAAAGGCAAACAGCCCCTACCCGCCATAAAGTCATTTGAAAAAGCCCTATCCATTAAACCTGATTTCATTGATGCCTGGATCCAGCTCTCCCTGAGTAAACGAGCTATTCACCGCTTACCGGAAGCGCTGGCGAGCATAAACAAAGCCCTTGCTCTGGCTCCTGAACACAAAGAAACCAAAAAAACTGCCGCACTGATTACATTTGAAAATGGCAGCTACCGCGAATCGGAAAAACATCTGGTATCCCTGTTAGGACAGGATCCGCACGATACCGATCTAATGGCTCTATTCGCCAGGACATTGGCCGCCCAAAAACAGCCAGACCAGGCATTACGGGTGATGGACAAAGCGATATCCCTGGAAGAAAACGATCTTGATCTTAAACTTCAGCGAGCCGGGATGATCAAAAATATAGAAGGTCCTCTGGCTGCTATCGACGAATTGAGAATTATTGGCAGTCATCATCCAGATCAATATCCCCTGGTACTTGAGCTTGTTTCCACTCTCTCGGAAGCTGGTGAAGTGGATCAGGCAGTTCGAACCGCTCAGGACGTACTTAAAAATGAAGAGATCGGCCATACCCGGGAACAAAAAGCTCACCTTCACCTCATAACAGGCCGGATGCTGCGAAAAACCGGACAATTGGATCAAGCTGTTCACCACCTGCATAAGGCGAAAAATTTTATTGATCCCAATTATGAGGCTGTGCTTGAATTAGGACGTGTTCACAATGATCGGCGTCAACATGAATTAGCTTTAGATCAAATTGAAAAAGCCATTGAAATCGCGCCCGGTGAACCGGAAGGATATTACCAGGCAGGAAGGATTTTAAAAGAGCTGAAAAACTATGAAAGGGCAGAAAGAATGCTCCGGAAAGCCTCCAAGCTTGCCCCTCATGACTTGAAAATTCATCGACAGCTTGGTGTATTGGTGACATTAAACCTGGTCCATGGCGAACCGAAAAAGGAAGTGCGGGTTTAATGATCTCCTTAATTGATAAACTCATCGAAACCAAACATCCAACTCAATCCTGGATAATAAGCTTATGAAAAAATCTCCCTACTCCCCTCCTCGTCCAGGTGAACCCTGGGCAAGAACACAGCTGCTGGACCTGCTTGGTGTAGCTGCAGCCGTCAATGAATATGGATTTATCAGAAAAGCTGCCCTTGGCTGGCTTTCAGCCTTTCCTGGAGATTTGCCTGTCCAATTATTTCACGCGCAGGCAGTAGCTAAAGACCTCAATACCGATCAGGCCGCAACCCAGGTAGAAAAAATCTGCCGGGTAGATCCTGAATACGTTGAAGCACAGGAACTGAGATTTGAAATATCCTTGTCTGAAGGAAATCTTGGGGGAATATATGGTGAATTGTATTCTCTAATGCCAAACAAGAGGATTTTCCGTGATCCGGATGTCAAGGGAATTTTGCCTGAGTGGGCAGAAGCCCTGGCGCAAATTCGTTCCTGTATTAATGATAACGATCTGGCTGGGGCAACAGATAAACTGCCCAGTCTGTTGGGATCAAATCCCGGATCGGCGTTAGCTGCAGTCACACACCTGTCTCTTTTACTTCAGGATCCAGACACTCCGGAAATGGCAGTTCGCCAGCTCGGAGAACATTATCAGGAAAAATGGCCTGACAGCATCGCCTGCACATTAATCTTTGCTGATGCCCTCATTAAGGGAGGACAATCCGCTCGGGGAGTGGGAATGCTTCACAAAGCCGCCTCTAATGATGTAACTGGTCAGGTTGCTCAACGCCTTTGGGGTGAAAATCACCAATATCAAAACCTCTGGCCAGATGTCCTCCAGACCCACATCGATGTTCGAGTACCAGCCGCCGTGGGTGGAGCCCTGGGCTGGAATCAACTCCCTGCCGGGGCGCCTGTGTTCTCACCTGGTTCGCAAAACAGCAATGGGGAAGATAGTTCAGCCAATAAGG
>CBDVDO010000004.1:0-17949 GCA_965372765.1 uncultured Anaerolineales bacterium | reverse complement strand
AAGATTAACTTCAATTCGACATAATATCACAGTCTTCTATCACTAGACGAGCCTGATCACAGGCCCCTTCAAGTGGCATTATTCTTGCAATCTTAACACAATAGCCGGTTTTTTGACCGGTAAATCCTCACTTAAAGGTAAAATGTACCCAGTGATATGGCTACTTCAAGGCGATTCTTCCTCTGTTTACTGGTTTTGTTAATCAGTGCCTGCACCAAACAGGCACATTCAGCACCCTATATAAATTTTTCGAAAGTAGAATCTGAATCGAAACCAGAAGCCACCGCGGATCCTTACATACCTCCAACCAGAATCCCAGATCAGCCAATTTATACTCCCACACCAAGTGCTCCAAAACCACTTCCGACGTTGCGCACAGAAGATATTACCTATACTGTTCAGTGGGGAGATACAATACGGTCCATCGCTTACCAATACAATTTACTCCCCCAGAAAATTATTAACGTAAACGGGATTACAAATCCTAGTCTGATCTATACCGGGCAGGAACTGCTGCTGCCTGCGCCTGAAATCAGAGACACAGGACCTGGTTTTAAAACAATCCCGGACTCTGAATTAGTTAATAGTCCTTATACAGTACGTTTTCGTACAGTTTCGTTTATCAACAACCAATCGGGATACTTAAAAGATTATCAGGAAGAAGTAGACGGTGAACCTCAGACTGGATCTGAAATTATCCAGCGTATCTCTGAGGATTATTCCATAAATCCCCGTCTTCTGATTGCCCTGATAGAACATCAAAGTCAGTGGGTGACAACGAAGAGGGATAAGAATAATCCTTACCCCCTAGCTCATAAAGAAGCAGGCTATGAGGGACTGTACCGACAGTTAGCCTGGGCGGCGGACGAACTGAATCGGGGATATTACCTCTGGAAAGTTAAAGGGATCGGTACCTGGACATTGACTGATGGGATCAACGTTCCCATTAACGCCACCATCAATGCCGGATCTGCAGGCGTCCAGCATTTGTTTTCGCGGCTTCTTCCTTACAAGAACTGGTTAACTGCCGTATCCGAAGAAGGCTTCTTTTCTACATATTCCAGCTTGTTCGGGTACCCCTTTGATTACACATATTCTCCCCTTCTTCCTGAAAATCTAACCCAACCCCAGCTTCAACTGCCGTTTGAAGACGGTGTAACTTGGTTATTCTCCGGAGGGCCCCATGGTGGATGGGATACCGGTTCCGCTTGGGCGGCACTTGATTTTGCGCCAACTCCCGGTGATGTAGGCTGCAGTACCAGCAATGCCTGGGTGGTTGCGGTAGCAGATGGCATCATCGTCCGGTCTGATCACGGTGCCGTTGTCCAAAGTCTGGATGGAGATCCTTATGGCCAAACCGGGTGGTCTATCCTTTATGCGCATATTGAAACCCGGGACCGGGTTGAGCTTGGATCCCGCTTAAAGGCAGGAGACAGAATTGGACATCCTTCCTGTGAGGGAGGAATCTCTACCGGCACTCACCTTCACATTGCCCGGCGGTATAATGGGGAATGGATTCCCGCTGATCAGGATATCTCTTTTATCATGGACGGCTGGATCTCCCAGGGCCTGGGATTGGCTTATCAGGGCACAATGACTCGCGGAGATCAAGTGATTAGGGCTGAAGACACAAAAACTGATTACAATCGCATTCAACGGTAAAAACCAGTGAAACGTATTGTCCTTTTAACGCTAATGCTCTCCCTAACGGGATGCAGTTTATATCAAAGAACCCCTCCTATTTTTGTCCCTCCCGTGGGATCCACCCCAGCGCCAGTGACACCTACTCTGGATCCGTCTCCAACCCAAGCGTCCACCCTCGCAAATTCAGCAACTCCCACCGCTGAATTTAATCCCACCCCGACTGTATTCATTCCTTCTACAGAAACATTAGTGCCTACGCCCAATGTCGAGCGGGAACCCATTGTCTACCATGCCCAAGCCGGGGATACACTAGCTGTTGTTGCCACTCATTTTGGCGTAGGGGTAGATCAGATCCAATCCAACGTACCTTTGCCAGAAACCTCCTTTATCAACCCGGGAACTTTACTGGTTATTCCTCAAGTATTAATCAATACAACTTCTGATGCACATCTGCTGCCCGATAGTGAGTTTGTATATTCCCGGGCGATCACAGATTCTGATTTTCCTTCCGATGTAGTCAGTTTTGTAGAACGGGCCGGGGGCTATTTAAGTAAACCGCGGGAATATGAACACTCGAACATAACCAGCGGGGGAGAAATTGTTAAACAGATAGCGCAAAACAATTCCATCAATCCTTTTCTCTTGCTTGCCCTGTTGGAATACCAGAGCAATTGGGTGTTTGGTCAACCTCAAAACATTGCCCAGCTGAAATATCCCCTGGGGCATATAGATTACGATGATAAAGGCCTGGTACATCAACTTCGGTGGGCAGTCAACCAGCTCTCAATAGGTTATTATGGCTGGAGGGAAGGACGCTTGACTGAGATTTTAATCAGGAATTCACAAAACCCCTCCAGTGATGTAACTGCCAGGATTGAGCCCAGCCTGAACGCGGGAACTGTCGCCCTCCAGTATTTTTTCTCACAGATTAATAAAAGTGATGAATGGATCCAGGCGCTGGATGACGAAACAGGCTTTATCACAACTTATACAGATATGTTCGGTTCTTCAGAAAACCGTACTCAGTATGAACCCCTCTTTTCCCACAATCTAGTCCAGCCTGAGCTCGGACTGCCTTTCACCCCGGGTACTGTGTGGAACTATACAGGGGGACCCCATGGAGCCTGGGAACGGGAAGGTTCCTGGTCCGCAATTGATTTTGCCCCTTCTGGATTTGAAGGCGGGTGTTCAGGATCATACGCCTACGTAACAGCATCCGCGCCAGGTCTGGTCGTCAGGGCAGAAGATGGCATAGTGATCATTAATTTGAATTACAACAACAATGAGCATTCCGGCTGGGTGATGTTATACCTGCATATAGCTACTACTGGACGGCTTGTGGACGCAGGTGATGAGGTCAAATTCGGAGACAAACTAGGGCATCCCTCCTGCGAAGGGGGTATTTCAACCGGCACCCATGTCCACATGGCACGGAAATACAATGGGGACTGGATGACAGCTGATGGAGACGGACCTATTCCCTTTCTGTTAAGCGGCTGGACAGTGCATAATGGTGCTTCAGCTTACAAAGGAAGCCTGACCAAACCCGGTGAGAGTATCGTCACTGCCAGCTCTTACAGTGCTCCGGGGAGCCAGATTAAGCGGTAAAATAGAAGGCCTATGTCCCGCTTTCAGGGTTTCACTCAAGTTCGTGTTAAGTTCCTGATTCCATGGTTCTGGATTCTGGGTATTCTGCTCTCTTCTTGTATGCTGCAAATTCAAGATCCGGAAGCAATCCAGCTCCCCCCTTCAACTCCAACCCCTACCATAACTCCCAGGCCGGTGTCAGAACGCCCGATATATTCACCCGGAGCGCTCGTGGATTATATTGCGCAGTCGGGTGATACGTTATCCAATCTTGCTTTCAGGTTTAACACTACAGTAGAGGAAATCCTGGCAGAAAATCCGATCATCCCGGAAAGCGCGACAACCCTCCCGCCAGGTTTTCCTATGCAAATCCCAATCTATTATGAAGCGCTCTGGGGATCTCAGTTTCAAATCCTCCCTAACTGCGCCTTTATTAATGGACCTGCCCAAACCGGATTTAACGTAACAGAATTTGTAGAATCTCAACCCGGTTGGTTAAAATATTACCAACAGTTTGCCGGAGAACAGCAGCGAAGCGGGGCAGAGATAGTTTCCTATGTTTCTACAAGTTTCAGCATCAGTCCCCGGGTGCTGTTGACTTTATTGGAATATCAAACCGGCGCGTTAAGCAACCCCGTACCTCCTGATAATTTAGAGGATTACCCGCTAGGTTACGTTAAAACCGGTTACCATGGTTTATATATCCAATTAGTTTGGGCTGCAAATTCTCTGAACCAGGGATATTACGGATGGTTAGTCAATCATCTTGATACCCTGGAGTACCTTGATCAAACCATTGAGCATCCGGATCCCTGGCAGAATGCAGCAACGGTTGCGCTGCAATATTACTTCTCCCGGCTTGAACCTAAAGCGGTATATGACTATACAATAAGCCCGGATGGGTTCTTCAAAATTTATCAGTCCTATTTTGAGGATCCCTGGAATTGCGAACCTCATATTCCAGGGAGTTTAAGGCAGCCGGCCCTGCGGCTCCCATTCGAAAGCGGAAAAACCTGGGCTTTCACAGGAGGGCCCCATACTGGTTGGGGGCAGGGAGATCCCTGGGCTGCGCTGGATTTTGCCCCTCCAAGTGAAGTCGGCGGTTGTGAAGTGACCAGTGAATGGGCTGTAGCCATTGCGCCCGGTATTATCGCCAGATCAGATACTGGTCTGATTGAGCTGGATCTGGATGGCGACGGTAATCCACTCACTGGATGGGTGATTTTATATCTCCACCTGGGAACCCAGCATAAAGCCCGGGAAGGAGTATCGGTTGAAGCAGGAGATCCCCTCGGTCATCCTTCCTGCGAGGGCGGTGAAAGCACCGGCTCTCACATTCATATTGCCCGCAAATTCAACGGGGAATGGATTCCCGCTTCAGGCACTATACCCTTTAATCTGGATGGGTGGATTGCTCACGATGGGGCAGCTGCATATCTGGGCACCTTGACCCGATTTACCGAGACCGTTATTGCCAGCGTGGAAGCAGAAGAAAAAAGTCTGCTCAGCGCACGAAAGATCATTCCCTAGGGTAATTTATTCATTTTCCACTCAAAGAAATTTAAATTAACTGAGCTGGCTCTATAAAGGGGAATATTTATCATTTTGGCCTGCTGAGAAACTAATCATATCTAGAAAATTCAATATATTAATATTGTATTCAATATTTCTTATTTTTTCCCTTGACAAACTGAATTTTTTTGATATACTGTAAGTATTGTTCAAATTCCCACGCGGTAGGCAGTCATGTTTACGGGAACTTTACTCGAATTCAAAACCAATCAAGCGGAGCTTCACAGGAAGGCAGCTAATTTCCAACTGGTGAAATTACTGGGAAAACCAGATCCATGGACTGCCCGGGTATTCACCGCGATTGGCAAATTATTAATCATGTCTGGAACAGGGATTATCAACCGTTATCAAACAGCTCAAATTAAATATTATTTCAAATAAAGGAGATTTAACCATGCACCCATTACCCTCACAATGCCCCATCTGTGGTGGAGAAGTTGTTGTTACTCGGATAAATTGCCGCGATTGCAGCACAACCATTGACGGCCGTTTTACTTCCCGAACTTTCTCCCAGCTTACTCCAAAACAAATGGATTTTGTAGAAACCTTTGTCAGGTTGGAAGGCAAAATCACTCATATGGAAAAGGAACTTGGGTACTCCTACCCCACAATCCGCAAGCTGCTGCACGATGTCATCCGGGCGCTGGGATACGAACCCGGCGGCGAAGAGGAAGTTCCCGAGCTATCTGAAAAAGAACGGAAGAGCATCCTCGACGGCCTGGATGAGGGCAAAATTAGTTATGATGACGCCATCAAGCAGCTGAAAGACGAGGAGAAATAAGGACTATGTCACAACATACAATCCCTATTGAAGATATCTCCCGACTGGTGATTATCAGCACCGGGGGCAGCCTGTACTTGACGGGATGGAACCGTGATGAGATTCGGGTCAAAGATCCTTCAGAGAAGGATTCATTCAGCAAAGAAAAAGACCTGATTAAGATTACATTTCCAAAAGACGGCATTGTTCATTTACCCCATCACCTGCCTATTACCATCGAGTCTGTTGGCAAAGATGCGGTGATTAAAGGAATCGGCAGCCCTATTCAGATTTCCTCAGTGGGTGGTGATCTAATACTCAGCGATGTCAGTCCATCAAACGTAAAATCTGTCGGCGGTGATGTGTTTGCGAAACGGGTCCAGGGAGATTTAGTGATAGAAAATGTGGGCAAGGACTGTCTGGTCAATAATATAAACGGGCAGCTGTCCCTGCAGCAGGTCGGAAAAGATATCCAGATCGAAAAGGTGGCCGGCGGAATTGAAGTCCTGGCAGGAGGAGACAGCCTGGTCAATTTTTCTCCGGTTCCCTGGCAGGCATACAGTATTAAAACCGGCGGTGATATGTCTATTGCCATACCAGAGGACAGCAATGCTGAACTCTCAATTAAGAGCGGAAATAAAGATATAACCATGAAACTGGGGAGCATTGATGAAAAGGTAACTGAGGAGGATTTCATCAAACAAATTGGAGAAGGAGGTCCATCGATCATGCTTGCCGCAGGAGGGAGCGTATTTGTAGCTAGCGACAATTACAACTGGTTATCGCCACTCCAGATAAACGCGGAACAATTCGAAAGTATTGCGGTTGATTTTTCAGCGCAAACAGCTGAGCAAATAAAAAACCATCTCGGTCATTTGGAAGTTGATCTGAGGGAATCTTTATCTGGCCTGTCTGAATCAATGGAATCGGCCGGTTTATCTGAAGAGAACCTGCAGCAGATCAAAATTCAAATCGAGGAAGGCAGTCGCCTGGCAGTCCAAAAAGCAGAATTGACGGCAGCAAAAGCCCAGGCAAAGATAGAGAAGGTTATCGCCAAAGCCCAGCGGAAAGCACTAAAGGCGAAAAGAAAAGCCAGTAAATTTGATCTGGATCAATTCTTTGCATCACAAGCTGAAAAGAAGTCAGTGTCAGATAGCGAACGGTTACTGATCCTGGAAATGCTCCAGGAGAAAAAAATCTCTCCTGAAGAAGCCGATGATCTATTAAAGGCATTGGAGGGGAAGAAAAAACAATGACCTCAAATAATGAACGCCTGGAAATTCTGGAAATGATTCAGCGGGGAACAATCAACGCCCAGGAAGGTTTGAAGTTAATCGAAGCGCTCGGTGAAACCCAGGACAATCTCGACGAGGAATACCTTCTCGCTAAAGCCAGGCTTGAAGGAGGAACAGACCCGGAAGTGGGGGACGAGTTTGATCCTCATCCTATAGTGGAAGATCTTGAAAAGTGGAAAAAGTGGTGGATCATCCCTTTCTGGATCGGAGTAGGAATAACCATATTTGGCGCAGCCCTGATGTACTGGGCCTGGTCTGCCTGGGAAATAAGCTTTGGATTTATCCTGGCCTGGATTCCGTTTCTGATCGGGGTTGGTATTCTGGTGCTTGGCTGGAACAGTCGGACCGGACCCTGGCTCCATCTCCGGATTCAGCAAAAACCGGGAGAAAAGCCTGGGCGAATTTCTATCAGCTTTCCACTGCCGATCCGATTCTTTGCTTGGAGTTTGCGTACCTTCGGAAATCTCATTCCCGGCTTAAATGCTACTGGCGTTGATGAAATCATTCTCGCCTTGGGAGAAAGTGCCCGAGGAGAAACGCCATTATTTATTGATGTAAATGAAGGCGATGAAGGAGAACAAGTAAAGATATACATTGGTTAGGTAGAGGTTCCTAACAAGGAGAATCACATGGTTACCAGCGAAGAACGGATGAAAATCCTGAATATGATCAATGAGGGAAAAATCACCGCAGAAGAAGGATCAAAACTTTTGTCGGTCTTAACCCGAAGAAGCAAAAAATCGAAAAAAGTGTCCAAACGATCTCTTACCAGTCAATGGCTTCGTGTGCGGGTTACGGATATGTCTACAGGGAAAGCTAAAGTAAATGTAAACGTGCCCATGAAACTTGTGGATGCTGGGTTAAATATTGCCGCGCAATTTACACCAGAGATGGAAGGTGCCCAGATGATGGACGCTGTAAAGGAAGCGTTGGCAGAAAATATCCGGGGGAAGATCGTTGATGTGATTGATGAGGAAGACCAGGAACACGTAGAAATATTTATCGAATAACCCCTGGTATATCTGAAGGATCAACAGAAAGAGCCCGGAAAAATCCGGGCTCTTTCTGTTTTAGCTTGCCGGTAAAATTATTTATTTTTCGGTGCTGCCTCTTTAACCTCTGTGGTTACTACATCCTGAGCTGCAGGCACATATTCCGGAACTACAATCATCATGATCACATAAGCCCAGAAAAGTCCGCTGCCAGTCGCAAAAAAGCCAAAGATGAAGAGGAGCCGGACCAGTGTAGGATCAACGTCAAAATAATCAGCGATCCCAGCACAAATACCGGCCATCATCCGATCGTCCACTGAGCGATACAATCTTTTATATTCATTAGCCATGATTCTTTCTCCTGATAACAAAATTTGTTGTTTCTCTACCAGGATATACGTCTAAGTCATTATAAAGTTGTATGTTTATTATGGTTTCCTGTTAAGCAAACGGCTTTCTAATAACGAAAAATAATTAAAAGCAATCTGTCCCGTCTCCAACTCCAGAAATGCACTTTCCTTTGATATAATCAGTACTGTATACTTAGGATGAGGTGCCATGGATATTTATGATAAGGAAGCCGTCTCAGTTAATATCAGTACAAGGCTGCGTGCCCTCCGGGAGGAACGGGATTTGTCAATCCGGGCGTTGGGCCGATTAAGCGGTTTGTCAGCCAATGCTTTAAGTGTGATTGAACGGGGTCTTTCTTCCCCTTCTGTGAGCACATTGTACAAAATCGCAGTCGCTCTCGAAATTCCAGTTACGGCATTTTTTGAAGAAACTCCCCCAAAACAGGATGTGGTTTTTATCAAATCCTCAGAGAGGAACCGCATCCCCCTCCACCGGGGATTATGGGAAGGACTAGGCGGAGAACACTACGACGGCTTGATAGAACCCTTTATGATCACTCTTGAAGCTGGCACCGGCAGTGGCAGATTCCAGATGACTCATTCCGGCCATGAATTTGTGTTATGTTTACGGGGCAAATTGGAGTATGAGATAGGCGATCAGGTTTATCTCCTGGAATCAGGTGACGCTTTATTATTTTCTGGCTCGCTAGAACATAAATGGCGGAATCCAGGGACCGTTGTAACCACTGCCCTGATCTTATTAGCCGGTTTCCATCCCGGGGAGAGCCCCAGCCAATATCATATTGCTTCCGGAGATCCCATCTCCACAGAATAATCTGGATATCGGACAAGAAAAACAGCCTCGAAAAAAAATTTCGGGGCTGTTTTATTTTTTCCCTTATTGAGTTTAAACAAAAACAACTTGAGCACCTTCGGTGATATCCATAAACTCCATCGCGCCCAGAACTGTTGATCCCTCAATCAGATCATCCTTGGTTAATTTCATCATGTCCATTGACATCTTACACCCGTAAACATTAGCGCCAGCATCAATGAGCAGCTTCATGAACTCGGGTACGGGGGGAAAATCCAGCTTTTTAATCTCTCCTCTCATCATCCAGGAAGCAGCAGCGGACATTCCCGGCAGCGCTCCCAATAAAGTTGGGATCCCGAACCAGGGGTGCATATTGGGATTTCCCACAGTAGCGACATTTAGTTTTCCCATTTTCTTTTTGGTGATAATGTCCAATCCCCAAAATGTGAAGAACATCTCCACCTCAATGCCGCTCATTCTGGCAGCATTAGCCAGGATTAAAGGCGGGTAAGCCATATCCAGCGAGCCTTTGGAAGCTATCAACGCCAGCTTTCTTCCACCAGTTTCGCCAGAACTTTGATGTAAAGCTCTTGAAGGTTTTGCCATCTTCTTCTCCTTTTCCTAAATACATCCGGTCGGTTTTTTAAGGCCTGCAATATTGGCGGCAATTTTCGCCGGTCCCCCCGGGAATAATTGGTACATTTCTTTCATGCTGACATCTGTCTGCTGGGTAATACGGCGCAGCGTTGGAGGTTCACCCTGGGCTTCAAACTCCTGCCTGGCATACTTTATCACTTCCCAGTGGCGATCTGAAAGTTTAACCTCCAGCGCTTCTCCAATTGCCTGGGCGATTTCTTCCGTCCATGCAAAAGCGTCTACCATAAATCCTTCATCATCGAAGGTAATGGCGTCAAGAATATCTTGAGTCATAATCTATCTCCTTATAACAATAAATAAACGGTCAGTTATCCTGTTTGTTTCCACCCAGGACTTTTACAATCTGCAGTAAACGCGCCATTCCTTTCCGAACTTCTGGTTTGTTCAATTCCCTCAATAACGCGATCGAGGACGGAGATTCCGAATCCTCCCCTATGGATCGAATATCTGCCGGATCTATCTCAGCCACAATCTTCTCCAGTACGCCCCAACTTTCCCGGGCGATGGTGAAAAAGCCTTCTCGCTCTAAACGATCAAGTCCTTCTACAGTGGTTGAGAAAACCTGTTTCCCGAGCAGTTCCATTTCATCGGCGATTCCCATCAGTGCCTCGAAGCGATCCATCATGGTCAGGATTAATTGAGTATTTCTAAGAACCCTTTTCAGGAGAAATAATAAATCATCCAGTTCAAATTCTGTCCCAATGTCAGCCAGTTCATTAATAGTTAACTGGACCAGCTGATTTCCAATGGGTATTAAATCTGCCTTTAGTTCCTCAAGGTCTCGACGCTGGCGTTGTTCAATCTCAGCATGATCCGTCAGAATTTCCATCTGGGCGGTCAACTGATCAACTTTTTTATGAAGTAAAGCGATATCTTTATCCATCACTCACTCTCACTGCCATTTCCCGGCCATGGTCATCTGGGATTCAAAGGGCATTTCTCCCCCTTTCAGCAAGATATTCCAATACATCCAGCGGAACATCATTTTTCCCCAATGGTTAGCAGGGGATTCTTTTAGCAGGGAAAACGGTCCTAATCCAGGAAGAGGGTATTTCCCCGGAAGCGGTTCCACGTCGTAGTTAAAATCAATTAATATCCCCTGATCAAATCCAGATTCAATAAAACAATTCGCATGGCCATCAAACTCTGCCAACGTCTCCAATCCCTCCATATGCCGAAGCATATTGTCTATCAGAACGTCCAGCATAAAATGAGCGACCGATCCGGCTTTGGAAGTCGGGGCATTCCCGGCATCACCAATTACCCAGATGTTTTCCCAAGCTGAAGACTGCAGGGTATGTTTATCAATAGGGACAAAGTTGAGTTCATCACCCAGCCCTGAGCGTCCAATGACCTCAGCGCCCATATTGGTGGGAATAGAAATCAACAGGTCATAAGGGATTTCACGCTCATCCCAGGAACGAATGACTTGCTTATCATTGTCTACCTCGCCAATGTTGAAATTCGGCTCCAGATTAATATTTTTCTTTTCCAGCATACCTCCCAGGATCTCGGAAGCTCTGGGTTTTGTAAAAGCTCCATCAAGCGGAGTGGCATAAACTATTTCCACTTGATCCCTTATTCCACGCTCATGAAAAAACCAGTCTGCCAGGAAAAGGAATTCCAGTGGGGCTACAGGACACTTTATCGGCATTTCTGAAACATTCACAACCATTCTGCCGCCTTTCCAGAACTTCAAAAACCGGGCCAGGTCAGCAGCGCCGTCAGGTGAATAAAAATCAAAAATGTTCTTCCGCCATCCGCCACCATCCAACAATCCTTCAGTTTCTTTAGGCTGAATATGACTTCCGGTTGCGATCACCAGGTAATCATAATTAATGATTTGCTTATCTTTTGATAACTGGACCCTGTTCTTTTCCGGTTCGATCAGCTCGATATCGGAAAGGATCAATTTGACATTAAGGGGAATAAAGTCTCGCTTGGGTTTTTCCACATCCCGGGGATTGTAAATTCCAAAGGGAATAAACAGCAAGCCGGGCTGGTAATAATGGGTTTCATCCCGGTCAACAATGATGATCTCCCATTCCCGAGAATCAAGTTCGTGAACCATTTTGTTGGCAACCATAGTGCCGCCGGTTCCGGCACCCAGGATCAATAAAGTTTTCATATAAGCGTTCTCCCAATCCTTGACAGAGGCTGGTTTTCCGGACTCATTCACAGATACTTCCGGGTCTCTTGTTCAAGGCATAGTGTAACATGGCACATAATACCATGTTACACTATGGAGAAAAGGGCTTCTGTGAACTTCTTACAGATTTATTACGTAGTAATGCTTTTCACAAAATATTGATGCAAAAGATCCAATATGTACCCGGTTCAGCAGATATATCCCCGCTATTAAAAACAGCATGTCTTTCGACTCACGTTTACTGTTTAGTCAATTTTCAATTGATCCCTAAGAACTTTTTTTTACACAAGCCCACTAATTTTCCGCTTCCAGCTGGCTCAGTCAATTATCTGCCACCAAAATAAAAATCTCTGTATAATAGAAGCAGATTCCAGGATGACACAACTCAGGGAGGATTTCTCATGAAATTGAATGTTAAAGCCTTTGCCCTTGCCTCCGGTCTGGTCTGGGGAATAAACTGGTTTGCAGTAACCTGGTTGATGATGGCCTTTGACGGAGCAACCAGGGAAGTGATGTTCCTCGGCCGCATGTACCGTGGATTTACACTCAGCCCGATTGGCAGCCTGGTTGCCTTATTGTGGGGTTTCCTCGACGGCTTTTTTATCGGCTTGTTGGTTGCCTGGATCTATAACAAAGCTATCCCCCATTTCCAATCTGACAAGGAGTAACGCCAGGTTTTACTAGACCCATCTCATCACGAAAAACCAAATCGTGATTAATACAACAAAAGCCGGGTATATATTTCTCACCCGGCTCTTGTTCTATTAACTCAGATTCACGAACTATTTCATTTCCTTTTTCCAAACCCCAAAACTGCCAATCCTGCCAGCAAGGGGGCAGTGCAAAACCCTCTAATACCTGAGGTGGTGGAGGGCTGCTCAGTAATAATTACCTCGTTTTCATCCTCCGGGAGTAAAAGTTGAGCTGGCAAACTCTCCAGCCCTCCTTCCTCTTCCACTATTTCGTAAACCATATCACCAGCCACAAAAATCAAGTGGTTACCGAGAGCTAAATATTTTCCCCAGGAAGGTCTGGCCGCGATCAAATCAAAATAGACTTGTGATCCAAACCCGATTTTTAGAATATCCATGGATCCGGGTTCAAATGCAGTGTCGATCCAAATTCCATTCTGATAGAAGAAAGTTTTATCGTCAACATATTTAACAACCGGCTGATAAAATCCCTGACCGGAATCGCCACTTTGTATTTCCGCGTGGTAAAACGATTCCGCCGAACGCAGATTTGATTCAGCATCAGCTTTCTCAACGGCTTCTGCACCTACAGCCGGTCCGGAATATTCTGCCATCAAATCCCGACCAGCATCGTCCAGCCCTTCTCCAGTCAAGAAATCGCCCTCTTCGATCAGGAATGAGGTATAGGGTGTAATAATCCCATATTTAATACTGAGTTGGACAATCGCGTCCACCCATTCCTGGTTTTCGCCCACGAGGCGGATCTGGGATAACAAGTATCCTATCTTCCGGGTTGCCCACAATCTGGGAATATAACTGGTTGAATTTCCAGGATCATCAGCCGGCGTAAAATCAGCTTCATATACATATATCCGTTTTTCACCATTTACATAACCTGACAATGTAATTTTTGTTTGCCCTGAACTGCCTGCAGGGTATCGATAATGGCCTGTTAGCAGCAGTTGTGATCCTGAAAATAGATCAGGAATAACGGGTGGATACATATCTTCCACCAGGATTCCGCCAAAGTCCAACTCCAGGTCAGTCAACACAGGTGTTTTGATCTTGGCAAACAGGGCGGATACTTCCTCATCGATCCGTTCCTGGGGACGTACATAACTGGTTAATCCACGATTGTCTGCCGCCAGGGTATCCAGCAGCACAGTATTCACATCATCTCCAACCCCAAAAGCAAAGAGACGAACGCTGCTTGATGCCGTCGCCTTGATATTTGCGATGATCTGCTGGACTTCCGTGACACCTTCTGTGGGCAGTCCATCTGTCAGGAAAAGCACCACGAGCGGTCTTCCTCCTGCATCGCCTTCCAAATCAGCCCTGAGAGAAAGCGCCTCCAATAGGGCAAGGTTTATGTTTGTTCCTCCCAGCGCATCCATCCTGTTGATCCAGGACACAGCCTCTGGGGCTCTGGAGACAGGCTGCAGATCCAGGGCAAAGAGTTTAATTCCAGTAGAAAAAGCGATCACATTAAAACGATCCTCCTCATTGAGGTGATTCAATACATATTTAGAAGCTTCCTTGGCTTGATTAAGCTTCTCCCCCTCCATTGATCCCGAGGTGTCTAGAACCAGAATGATATCCCTGGGTACAACTTGATTGACTTCTACAGTCGGCGCTGCCATCAGAAGAAAATATCCTTCCTTACTGGGCAACCCTGTTTTTTCAGGATAGGTCAATCCATCCCACCATATCTTGTCAGGATAGGTCAGCAGATGTAAACCTATTTCTTCTTTACTAAAAGTGTAAATTAAATCAAAATCCTGATCCGGCAGAACAAATCTTTCCTCATAGCCAATTATCACTCGATGATCCCCCTCCCTCTGGATATATACCCGGTCTTGATGGGTGGGTGAATATATAGTGTGCAGCGGTTGATCTGATTCAAGAGTGATATGAACTGAGCACTCTTCCAGAGGCTGAGCGGAAAATTTTTCCGTATTAAGTGGATAACTATATCTCACCAAACCATTGTCTACGGGCAACACCTGAGTATATTCCAGATCAATTTTCCTTGATCCGCCAGCAGGAATAGGAAAAATTCGGACCTGCACTGCATCCCGGCCCACATATTCCAATAAAGCAGGGTCGCGTCGTTCACGAACAATATCTTCATAAATTTTTCGGGCTTGGTCAGCGGGTAAAATTTTCCCCTCTATGGGCTCACCGTCAACCCACATCACAAATTTTGAGATTGATGCCCCCATCGGCATAGGGAAGATATACGTCCCCTCAACCTCCCAATCATACTCATTTACAAATTCCTGTTCTACACGCGTGACTGCGATCTGATTTTCAATCGTGACGGACACTCGATGGTAACGGATGGTCAACCAAATGTCCTCCAGCAGAACAGGGTGGGACAACGGGGGCGGGTCAGGAATCACAATACCATCCGCGAGGGCAGGCTGATAAGTGACCCCAAGCAGGATGAAAACAAAACCGAAACTGGCCAGTATTTTCTTTGGGAGATCCTTAATATGACACATTCTTCTCCTCCTCAAATAACTCTTGTTGATGCTATTATGACGGCCAGCATCCCTCAAAAGTTCCCGAAATCCATTCTAGCGGTTTCGAGCAATCAGGAGCAGAGCAAATTATTCAATCTTGTAGATAAACTTCATGTCAGGATATTCCGTGAAAAAGTAATGAGCCCAAATGTATAAATGGTTAAATAGTGCCGCCAGTAATCCAGCTTTTGACAAAAATAGTAAGCCAGGAGCCCATAACAGCAGGAACCCGAATAAATACATCGGATTCGATGACCACTGGAATATTCCTTTTTTAATAAACGGTTGCTCTCTGTAAATTTCAGGTTGAAAATGATCCTTGCCCAACGCTCTGTCTGCTCCAAAATATTTAATCACCGAATAACCCAGATATATCACCGGGGGGATACTCAGAACAGACAACAATATGCCCAGCCAGCCGGGGATAGGCAAAGTCCCCCGATTTGATATCGCCAGCCCTAAAACGAATACCGGGCGCGCGGTTAATAAAATCATAAAACCCAAGCCAAAGGCAAAAAATGCCCTTTCTCCGAGCCATGATGACAAAGTTTTATAATGAAGTTCAGCACGCCAGAAAATCAACACATAAATTTGGTGCGCTACCGGAATAAAGATTGAGAGCAGTAACCAGGCCCTGGTTGATAAACCCAGAAACGACCCCTGCAAAAAATCACCCCGAGCTGCATAATATACACCCGATAATAAAATAACCAAAGACAAGAAGTGATATTGCTGCTTATCCAGGATCTTCATATTAGCTCCTCTTCCCTTTTCAATCCCTTCCAGGTGATCAAATTCCAATCAGGCTTTTACCCATTTATTCGGTTAATAGATGAACGGGAAAAAACGTTTAGTTTTATTACAATATTCCAGGTATTCCTCACCAAAGCGGTCCAGGTTGTGTTTTTCCTCGATCCGGGCAGTCAGGAATACACTCACAAAAAGTGTTCCTACCAAACCCCCACCCAATAATGAAGTATCTTTCAGGAATGCTCCCAAATCAAAAAGCAGTAGCGAACTGTACAACGGATGCCGGATGAATCGGAATGCGCCAGATGTAATCAAGCTGGTTGTATCTTCAAAATCGCCAGCTGGATTTCCCCGGGTTTTAATTAATGTAAATCCATGGACGACCAAGAACAAAGAACCTGCCAGGAAAATCCAGGAAATAATCTGCCTGCTCGAAAATGGATCAACGAACCAGCGGTCCGCATTAAGGAATATCAGTCCCAGAAGACTATCAAATGCCAGAAAACGGGTAAATCGATAGGGATGGGGCCTGATGAAAGTAAAGGCCAGCAACAGGGCAGAAAAAAGTATCCAGAGCAAGAAATTAAGCATCGCTTTTTCCTTTCTTTCAACCGCTACTCCGATTCTGCTTCATAGGTTTTATTAACTGAGCCCAGGCAATTCCTCTCAATTTTCAAGTGCTTCTACAGCACTCAACACCTGAGAAATTTCTTTCACTTCCTGATAACGATCCTGGCTTATCTCAGCCAGTGGGTCATCTTCATGAGACCAGGTAAGGTGGTCTGATAAATAAATCGCCCAGGCGCCAAGTTCCAACACCGGGATGACATCAGATCGAAGCGAATTGCCAACCATAATAAAGCGGCGGGGGTCAATTTGATGCCGTTCCAAGATTTCGCGATAGACCTCCGGTGTTTTATCACTAACTACTTCTACTGCCTGAAAGAAAACCGCCAACCCGGATTCCTCCAATTTGCGCTGCTGATGAAAAAGATCTCCCTTCGTAATCAGCATTAATGGATACTCTTTTGTGATTTCTTCCAACAGCTGGCGGACTCCATCAAAAACCTCAACTTTTGCAGTGAGCATCGCTTTCGCCAGATTAAGCAGCTTCCGGATATCCCGGGGATGAATCCTCTCTCCAGTCAGCTCGATAGCCAGCTCAATCATTGAGAGCGCAAAACTCATCACCCCGTAGCCGTAATACTGAATATTTTCTACTTCAAATTCATCCACTCTATCCAGTGCATCTTGATTAATATTATAGTCAGCCAGGATTTGCAGGAAGACCTGCCTGCCATGCAAGTACGCTTCCTCATTTTTCCAGAGAGTATCATCTGCGTCAAAAGCAATCCAATCAAACATAATTTATCCTGTTTATGCGGGGTTAATCCATCAGGAAAGTTTCACAGCTCCCAGGTATTGCACCGTTCTGGAACCCATTTGGACTCCTGCCCGGCAGGCATCAGGCAAATCTTCACCTTTCCGAAGCGCTACCAGTAATCCAGCAGCGAAAGCATCTCCCGCACCGGTTGTATCGATAACATTCTCAACTTGCGGCGCAGGGATGAGGATCCCCTGGCCTGACTCTGACAGCCAGCATCCCTTTGATCCCAGTTTAATAATGACCGCATCTGCTCCCCTGGCATGGAATTCCGCTGAAGCGGATTCGGGATCACCATACCCGGTTAAGATTTCTGCCTCCCGGAGATTGCATAAGAATAGATTCAGGAAGGGCAGCAGCGGCCATAAAAATTCAGGTCTTTCCATTGCCAGTGAAGTAACCACATCCAGCGAAGTTAATATGCCGCACTCCTGTGCAAGGCTGAGCACATCCTCAAAGCCAAGATCAAGAAGTCCGGGCAGGACATAATATCCCGCAACATGCAATAATCGAACCTTAAGCTCTTTTAGTTTGACTGGTTCCAGGGATTCTGGTGTAAGTTTCGCATTAGCGCCTGTGGTATGGACAAATCGGGGTTGGAAATCACTGTCAACCAATCCAACACTAACACCGGATCCTTGGTTTTTAAATCGCTTAACAAACCTGCTATCGACCCCTGTTCTTTCCCAAGTCTGGCAGAGAATGTCTGCTGCATCGTCATCCCCAATGCAGGCAATTAAATAAACCGTTTCTCCTTCCCTGGCAAGCCCGATTGCTG
>CBDVDO010000003.1:0-18407 GCA_965372765.1 uncultured Anaerolineales bacterium | reverse complement strand
TCTTTGGTTGATTGCTGGTTGCTATCAGGTTATCAAGCAGTAGCAGCGGCTAACCCACAAGCTGTTCTCGATATGATAAAACCGATGAAAGGAGGAAAATGGCAGGTGACCTTCTACTTTCCAGGCGTACTTTACGGATTCAACAAAGAAACGGTGATTGTCGATGCTAAAGTCCCCGTTTCCAGTAAGGGGGGCAGTCCATTGTTTGCCAAAACGGGGGATATTAAAGGCGCGAAAAAAGAATTATGGGTGCTGCTCATAGAAAAAGCCTACGCCAAAACACAAGGCAGCTACCTCAAAATTGAGGGTGATAAGCACCCTCAAAAACACAAGGTTCTTGAGATGATCACCGGCAAGGGCCAACAAGAAATTTACCCAAATAAAATGAAAGCCAATGATGTACTCGCCAGATTCGCGGCGGCCTTAAAGGCAAAAAAAGCCGTCACACTGGCCAGCATCAAAGGCAGCCATGCCAAAGCACCGCTGGCAGGAGCGAATAATCCAAAAATTATCACCGACCACGGCTATTCACTCATCAAGGTAGACACCAAAGCCCGAACGGTAGACCTGCGAAATCCTTGGGGTGATAAATACAATGCGCTCGGCTTGTCCATTGATGATCTGGTGCGCTTCTTCAGGCGCGCCCGAATCAGTGGGTAAAGTATATTGTGATATGTGTGTGCTGGAGAAATTTGTCATTAAGATGCTTAACAGCCCTGCTTATAGCAATAACACTACTAATAGCAGCGTGTTTGTATCCTGGCTACCGGCAGCCAACCTTAAGGCTCAACGAAGGAGAAATGCCCCCTTCCAATACAAACAGGAGCAGCACTTTGAACACCAAAAATACCATGACAAAGCTCAAATCTGATACTTCAGACACAGCAATCTTACGCATGCGGGCCAACATCCCAAAATACATCGCAGGTAAACGGGTGGTCATTTTCAATGTATGGAAACGCACCTACAAAGACGCCCAGGGCCATGAAAAAGAAGGAATAACCGCAGTTTTCAGCCCCTTGGATGAGCCAGGTGAGTACATTATAGGTGCTGGTTCCCGCATTACATTACAAAATGAAGCGTTTGATGTATTGGATGTGCAGCCAGCCCGTGATGATAATGAGGCCTTTGTAATGATCCATCCTGCCCCTCGGTAGCAATAAGAGTAAGGCCATGTCTTACAATATACAACAGGCTAACAGCAGGATCCCCTTAACTGAAAGGGGATCGTTATGTTGGACCCATGGGGTGTTCGTTGTGTGTATGAATAAGGGCGGTTTGAACATTTTTTTAGCTTCGGGCATTGTGCTACTTAGGAATGAGGATTTAATAACTACGGAAAGTTGTGACGGATCAAAAGAAAATGGGGACAGATATATTTAATAAGGATGCAACAAAATTATGACTACCTTCCCAAACTCACCCCGCCTGCTGAAGGGCGGTATAGTTCTGATAGACCCGGAGACAACTGCGGTGCAGAGAATAATCACACTGCAATATAACCCTGATTCGCTTTCGCGCACATTGCAGGTGCAGAGTATAGGCGGTGAGGGCGGTAATCGCTCTGAGGCCTTGCGTCTAACCGGCCCGCCGGTGGAGACGCTCAAGCTGGATGCTGAAATCGATGCCACCGATCAATTGGAATTCCCGGATGAGAATAAAAATGCCGTAGAGGCCGGGATTCATCCACAACTTGCAGCGCTGGAGACCATTATCTATCCAACGAGCAGCCAGCTTCTGTCAAACAACAGGCTGGCACAGGCCGGTACGCTGGAGATTGCTCCGATGGAAACGGCGCTGACGCTTTTCATTTGGAGCAAGAACCGCATCCTGCCGGTTCGATTGACAGATTTCAGTGTTACCGAAGAGGCGTTTGACACCAATCTTAATCCTATTAGAGCTAAGGTAAGCCTGGGAATGCGCATATTGAGTGTAAACGATCTTGGCTTTGACCATAAAGGCGGCAGTTTATATATGAGTTATCATCAGAACAAAGAGCGCCTTGCTAAGATGTTTAAAGGCGGCGGTTTAAGTTCACTTGGTATAGAAGAGATTCGATGAAAAACAGGAGATTTTTTATGACCGATCCATTACAAGCTTTGTTACAGTCCGGAGCACTGAAAACAACGGCCTTTCCACCTACAAGCCGGTATCATGGGATTGATACGACAAAAATGAAAACAGTGGATGGGAAGACTATTATCTATTTGCGGCGTCGATTTATTCCACCACCGGAGCAATTTTCTTTGCTTCAGGAACATACGGTTGTCCAGGGTGACAGGGTTGACAACCTTGCCAACCAATACTTAGGCGATCCAGAACAGTTCTGGCGTCTGTGCGACGCTAACAACGTGATGCGCCCGTGTGATCTGACAGAAACTATAGGCAGGCGAATACGGATCACATTGCCAGAGGGGATACCAGGGGTGAGCAATGGTTGAAGGTATCTACCTTACCTTACTCGTTGGCCCTGTCGTGCCGGTTCCGGTTCCTCGGGTTGTATTGGATGCCTTGGAGAGCGTGACCGTAACTTCAGCAGCCGGGTCGTCCAGCGGATTTCAGTTGAATTTTACCTTCTCAAGCAAATCTCCGCTGAATACAATCTTCGTGCTTGCTGCCGGGCAAAACGCAGGGCTTGGCACTCCGCCCCTGCGTGTCATCCTGATTGTCACGATCGGAGGTCTGCCACAAGTGCTTCTGGACGGTGTTATGAACAATATAGAGATTCAGGCGGGACAGGGTGATTCTCCTGGAACATTAACAGTCACGGGAGATGATCTTACTAAAGTGATGGATATGCTGGACTTTAGCGGGCTACCTTATCCTGCCATGCCGGTGGAAGCGCGTGTAGCGCTGATTATCGCCAAGTACGCGGTTTTTGGCATGATTCCAATAGTTATTCCTCTACTCTTTACCGATGTGCCGATTCCGGTGGAACGTATTCCCGCACACCAAGGTACGGATTTGCAATATTTAAAACAATTAGCAGATGATGCGGGTTACGTGTTCTACGTTGAACCAGGACCGGCTCCAGGGACTAATATCGCCTATTTCGGCCCGGAGATTAAAATTGGCGCACCACAGCCGGCGCTAAATATCGACATGGACGCCCATACCAATGTCGAGTCATTAAGCTTCAGCTTCGATTCCACTAAGGGAGTGCTGCCGATCGTGTTTATCCAGAATCAGGCGACGCGTGCGCCTATCCCGATTCCTATACCAAATATCAATCCTTTGCAGCCGCCACTGGGATTATTGCCAACTCCGATCAGTAAAATTAAAGTTCTTCGGGATACTGCCAAGCTCAACCCGATGCAGGCCATATCCCGAGGTCTTGCTGAGGCGAGCAAATCTCAGGATGCCCTCTCAGCTAATGGCAATCTGGACGTCCTGCGCTATGGACGTTTGCTCAAGTCGAGACAGCTCGTGGGTGTGCGTGGAGCAGGGCTGCCATACGATGGTCTTTATTTCGTACAGAGCGTTACCAGCAACATCAAAAGAGGAGAAATCAAGCAGAACTTTAACCTTACCCGTAATGGGCTTGTATCTATCACACCGAGGGTGCCATCATGAGCAATGGACAAAAATATTTCGGCAAGTACCGCGGAGTTGTCTTGAACAATGTGGATCCTTTGCAGATGGGAAGGATTATGGTGCAAGTGCCGGATGTGACAGGGTTAGCCCCGAGTTCCTGGGCAATGCCCTGTGTGCCTATTGCGGGCATTCAGAATGGGATGGTGGCGCTTCCAATCATAGGCTCAGGAGTGTGGGTCGAGTTTGAACAAGGGGACCCGGATTACCCGATATGGACGGGTTGTTTTTGGGGTACTGCTGCTGAAATCCCGGCTTTGGCGCTAACAGTGCCGCCTGCCGTGCCAGGAATTACCTTCCAAACCCCACTGCAAAATGGCATTACGATAAACGATGTGCCTGGTCCAACCGGAGGTATAATGCTCAAGAGCACGACAGGCGCAACCATCATCGTTAACGATACAGGTATTTATATCCAAAATGGAAAGGGAGCCAGCATTGTTATGACCGGCCCGACAGTGACAATTAATAACGGGGCGTTGGTGATTACTTAAATATCTCGCAAAGACGCGAAGAACGATGATGGTTTCTCGCAAAGACGCAAAGTACGCAAAGATAAGAAAAGAACTTTGCGAGCTTTGCGCCTTAGCGAGAAACAAAATAAAGAGTTTCAGGAGGTAGATTCAATGCCAGGACCACTTCTTCATGTCGGCGCGACTGTAATGTGCGCTCACGGAGGACAGGCGCAGCCAACAGCGCCAAATCCGCGAGTGCTGGTAAGCGGTCAGCCGATTGTGACGCAGCCGGCGCCTTATGCCATAGCCGGGTGCCCTTTTAATGTCTCAGGCGCTCCGGTGCCCTGTGTCACAGCGCAATGGGTGAGTGCGGCGACACGTGTCATGTCAAATGGAGCGCCGGTATTGTTGTTAGACAGTCAGGCGATCTGCGTGCCAAACGGCACACCGTTAATTATTACAGTTACTCAGACGCGAGTAACCGGGATGTGACGTATTATGAATATCGACTTTCCATATCATTTTGACCCGCGCGGCCGAACGACAGCGACAGACTACAATGACCACATCCGGGGCATGATTGAACAGGTGCTGTTCACTTCGCCTGGCGAGCGGGTTAACCGCCCAACATTCGGCTGTGGCCTGATGCAACTGGTTTTTCAGCCCAACAGTGACGAACTGGCGGCTGCCACGCAAATGCTTGTTCAAGGCGCTCTGCAGCTATGGCTTGGCGATCTGATCCAGGTAAATGAGTTAACAGTGGAACACATCAATAGTACGTTAAAAGTAACAGTGAAGTACGTTGTTCTAAAAACCCAGGAACAAAGAGTAACGGAATTTTCTAGTGGGGCATGAGATGAGCACGCAATACTTTTGCAAAAACAAGGAACGCAGAGATTTACTCGTAGGACATACCACCCTGAATGGTATCGATTTTTTGGAAGTCCTTGATCATGCCGATTTTCGGGATGATGAACGACAGTCCATAGTGGCTGTCCATTTTGTCAACTCCCTTGAGCGTATTATCAGCCCACCAGATAGTGCTATCGGGTTAAATAGGGAGAATATCCTTATCGCCGGAGGGGTGCGTATTAAAGATATCAACGTAGAATGGGCATACCGGGCTTCCCTTTTCTCCCCTGATCCCTCAAGGGCCTCTGAAGAACCTAACAACCTGGTTTCGGACAAGGCGCTTGAAATCATTACATCCCTCGATGACTCTGACCATGTGCTGATAGTACGGACCAATTCAGCCGGTGATTTTTCCTTTTACACATTAAAACTGATTAAAAGTACGGAAGATCTTGTACATCCGGATGGATTCGATCCCATTTTATCCAAGGTTGATTTTTCCTTTAAGGTGCTCTGTCCCTCTGAATTTGACTGCAAGAGTGAAGAAGAGTGCCCGCCCCTCACATACCCGGCGCCGGATATAAATTACCTGGCAAAAGATTATGCAAGTTTCCGGCGTTTGATGCTGGACCGTCTCAGTCTCCTCATGCCCGGCTGGAAGGAACGAAATGCAGCCGATCTGCAGGTGGCATTGGTTGAACTGTTGGCCTATGCAGGAGATCATTTAAGTTATTACCAGGATGCGGTAGCAACCGAAGCCTATCTCGATACGGCCCGCAAACGAATTTCCGTGCGCCGCCATGCCCGGCTCGTGGACTATTTTATGCATGACGGCTGCAATGCCCGAGCCTGGATCCACCTGCGGTTTGAAGGCGGGACGCTAAAGGTTCCGGAAAAAACAAAACTGTTGACCCGGTGCAGCAATGCCGGCGTCGTGGTTGGTTTGGATGAAGCCGCTAAAATTATTGAACAGCAGAAACCTGAAGTTTTCGAAACCATGTTTCCCCTTAATCTTCATCCAGCGCATAATGAAATCAAATTCTACACTTGGAGTGACAACGAATGCTGTCTTCCTAAGGGTGCAACAAAAGCAACGCTTTATGAAAATCCTGGTCTGTCCCTGAAAAAAGGAGACTTTCTTCTCTTTGAAGAAGAGAAAAGCCCTGTCACAGGAGAACCTGAAGACAGAGATCCATCCCGTCGACAAGTGGTTCGACTGGTCGATGTTGTACCGACAACCGACGATTTATATGATCCTCCAGTACCGGTGGTCAACATTCAATGGCATGAGGATGACGCACTTGCCCTTCCTTTCTGCATCTCTACAGTTATCGAGACGGGAGTCACACTTACTCCTGTTGAAAACATAAGTATTGCCAGGGGCAATATCGTTTTGGCCGATCATGGGTTGACCATAACGGAAAAGGAAACTTTTACTTTGGATCAAATCAAGAACCGGCTTCTGGCGCCCCTTCGAATTTCAGAAGGACCGATAACCTGTACCGAAGGGTTCAACCCGGAAGAGGAAGTTTCCGCAGCTTATGCCATGAGACGTAAACTGCATAGATGCTGTCAGAAGGCAAAATTAATCGAGGACCCGGATGGTGAGGCAATAGAATGGGACGCTCAAAAGGACTTGTTGGCCAGCGATAAATTTGCAAGAGAGTTTGTGGTTGAAACTGAATCCGATGGTACGGCTTATATACGTTTTGGGAATGGGATATTGGGGAAAGAACCGGACAATGAAAAAAACTATGGGGCCTGCTATCGCGTCGGTAATGGAACTGCTGGAAATGTGGGCGCCGGCGCCATTGCCCATATCGTGCCCGATGTCGGTGGTTCCATACCGATAACCAATGTCAGCAATCCTTTACCCGCAGAAGGCGGCGTTAATCCGGAAACAAAAGAACAAGTCCGTCAATTTGCGCCGCAGGCCTTCCACATCCAGGAACGGGCCGTTACGGAACAGGATTATGCCGACGTTGCCATGAGATACCCGGAAATCCAAAAGGCTGTGGCTACGTTTCGCTGGACCGGAAGCTGGTTCACTGTTTTTCTGGTTGTTGACCGGAAAGCAGGCAAGTCTGTTACAGGAGACGCACAATTTAGAAATAATATGTACAAACATATGGAAAAATACCGCATGGCAGGGTTTAGTCTTGAGTTGGAAGACCCGGTTTATGTGCCCCTGGATGTTGCTTTAAAGGTTTGCGTTAAATCCGGCTATTTTAAAAGCGATATAAAAGAGGTACTTCTAAAGGTCTTTTCCAGTTATGAATGGGGGCCTGGCAGGAAGGGATTCTTTCACCCGGACAATCTCACATTTGCCCAACCGGTCTACCTGAGTCGCATCTATGAAACTGCGGCCAAGGTCGACGGTGTGGCTTCCGTGGATGTGACCAGGTTTCAACGGTGGGGTGAAGAGCCAAATAATGAATTGGAAAAAGGGGTGTTA
Organism: uncultured Anaerolineales bacterium; assembly: GCA_965372765.1. Taxonomy (GTDB): domain Bacteria; phylum Chloroflexota; class Anaerolineae; order Anaerolineales; family UBA11858; genus B10-G9. Next base: position 11,054 of record CBDVDO010000003.1, on the reverse strand, counting down.
AAGACCGGCAAGATGGAAATTGTTCGACTTGATAATGACAGCAATTACCCTGAAAATGGAAAGATTGAATTTAATATACACGGTGGGATGTGACAGATGACGGATAATCAAAAATCATTAAATACCTGCGGCTGTTGTACCAGGCCCGAAGGCCCGGGTTCACAATCCATTAAGAATCGTCCCGGTCTTTCGGCGCTGGCTTACCGGGTAGGCGCTCACGGCCAATTCAAGGCAGCAATGAAAAATGCCTTATCCGGTAGTAAAGTACTTGAGGAGCTGACTGTCCGTGAGGATGACGATTTTTCCATTGCCCTCCTGGATGCCTGGGCAGTTACCGCTGATGTGTTGGCCTTTTACCAGGAACGAATCGCTAATGAGGGTTATTTACGAACCGCAGATGAACGGCTTTCCCTGTTACATCTGGCTCGCCTCATCGGATATGAACTGAGTCCCGGTGTTGCGGCAGACGCCTATCTGGCGTTTAAGCTCGAAGATGCGCCCGGTGTTTTCGGCCAGGCGCTTAATACCGCCACAACAAAACAGCGCACGCCCACTCCGCCGCCCCCGATCACGATTGACATAGGAACCAAAGCGCAGAGCATTCCCGGTCCCGGTGAGCAGGCCCAGATCTTTGAAACAATAGAAAAGATAAACGCGCGAGCCAGGTGGAATGTCATCAAGCCCCGCCTGACGCAGCCACAAGAGCTTTCGATTGCCATGGGCAGTATCATTCTTGATGGCACGGCAACAGATCTGAAAAAAGGCGATACAGTCTTAATAATAGAAGATTCAGTCAGTCAAATAACAAAGAAAATTTTGAACGTTACCCTTGACAATAAAGCAAAAACAACACGAATAGATTTCGAAGTTCCTGGACTTTCGCCCCCGAGTTTTGATGATAAGCCTTCGCTGCCCCCCGATGGTAAGATTAGCGATTTCGCGGAAAAGGTTGAGCTTGACAAAAACGTTGTTAAACAAATAATTGGCAAAACATGGAAAGGAGAGGATTTATCCACACTGGTCAAGTTTCAAAACTGGTCGGCTGAGGAGCTTGTGGCTAATATAACTGAGCAGACAGCACCCCTCGAACCTGAAGCAGGCGGTGTTTTCGCCTTCCGTCAACTGGCTTTTGTTTTCGGATACAATGCTGTTAAGCAGGTGACCTACAGCAACGGAGTTCCAAACCCAGCGTCCCAATGGCAAGAGTGGGCATCAGACGAAGAAGCAGGCAAGGTCTTTCTTGATAATGCATATGATAAAATCATGCCAAATAGTTACGTCGTCATTCAAAAAACAGATGAGACAATTGAGTCAGCCAGTGTTTACCAAATTACTGATGTGGATGTTAGAGCGCGTTCCGCTTATGGGATCAGCTCTAAAACCACGTTGTTGACCCTGTCACCCGAAAAACAGTGGTGGGATTCAGTGGAAAAAAAATCCGATGTATCAGGTAATCTTAATGTCAAAATAGACGAGCATGTCAATTCTGTCTCAAATTATCCAGTAGAAGTAGTACAGGATATTATCGATTTAATGACAGTAGAAGCCGACAAGCGTAAGGTCGAAATTATTCGTTCAAAAAGCGATGAACTTTCGGTCATACGCGATATCACAATATACGCCCAAAGCGAACAGCTTGACTTGGCGGAAGTGTCCATCGAGAATATAGTGCAGGGTGATACGATAACTCTTGACAGCATTTACCTATACTTAAAGAGCGTCCAGAGGATCATCATCACCGGAGAACGGGATGATCTGAAAGGTGTCTATGCAAGTGAGACAAGAACGCTCAAGGAAGTGATCATCGAGGACGGTTTCAGTGTGATAACATTTGATAAATCCCTCACGAACACTTACGTGCGTGATACGGTAACCATTAATGCAAACATTGCCCGCGCTACCCACGGAGAAACCGTGACCGAAATTCTTGGCAGCGGCGATGCCGGCCAGGCATTTCAGCAATTCACACTCCGTCAGCCCCCCTTGACATATATAAGTGCTTCCACGCCTAAAGGTGTTCAGTCTACCCTCGAACTACGAGTAAATGATCTGTTATGGAAGGAAGTTCCATCCTTTTATGGCCACGGACCGAATGAACGGATCTACATCAGCGGGTTGGATAACGATGGTAAAACCCATATCAGGTTTGGGGATGGAAAAACCGGCAGCCGTCTGCCCAGCGGACAGGAAAACGTCACCGCCACCTACAGGAAAAGCATTGGTCTGGTAGGATTGCTGAAAGCAGATCAACTGAGTATCCTGATGACCAGACCCTTTGGGCTAAAAGAGGTCACTAATCCCATTGGTTCCTCCGGGGCGGCTGACCCGGAAACACTGGATCAGGCCAGACAAAATACCCCGTTAACCATCCTCACACTGGATCGGGTCGTTTCTCTGAAGGATTTTGAAAATTTTACCCAGGCCTTTGCCGGCATCGAAAAAGCCCGGGCAGACTGGGTATGGGATAGCGGAACCCGGCTTGTGTATCTTACGGTAGCCGGCGCTAATGGTAAGACTGTGGATGAAGAATCCACTCTTTACCAGACCCTGAGGGATGCCATTGAGGGCTCGTGTAATGGACGTCAACCCTTTCGCATCAAATCCTACGTCTCTCTCAGTTTTCACCTCAAAGCCAACATACAGATCGGCCATCAATATATTAAAGAAAAAGTAATGACAGACGTCGAAACTACCTTGAATCAGGTGTATTCCTTTAAACAGCGTCGATTGGCACAACCGGTCACTAAGAGTGAGGTCATGGCCGTTATTCAGAAAATAAAGGGAATTTTAGCGGTGGACCTCGATGAATTGTTCCTGACAGGGGAGGCAAACATTCTGAATTCATATTTGCCGGCACGTAGGGGCCGGTGGGACCGGCAGCAAAAACAGCCGGCTCCTGCTGAACTGCTGAGCCTGAGCCCTGATAGGATTACATTGGTGGAGATGAAAAAATGAGTTTTACAGCAGAGCAACTTTACCGGTTATTACCCGCTCTCTATCGTATTCGTGATGCAGAGCAGGGGGAACCTCTGAAGGCGCTTATTAAAGTGATTGCTGACCAGGCAGGCGTTTTAGATGAGGATATCTCACGACTCTACCGAAACTGGTTCATCGAAACCTCCGATGAATGGGTGGTGCCTTACATCGGTGATCTCCTTGGAATAAAAAATGTTCATCCTGTGAGTAAATCCACTTACAGCCTCCGGGCTTTTGTTGCAAATACATTGAGATATCGACGCAGAAAGGGTACCGCCACTGTTCTGGAACAATTGGCCAGGGATATCACGGGATGGAATGCCCGGGCAGTGGAATTCTTTCAACTTCTTGGTACCACACAGTATATTAACCACATCCGTCTCGATAATCATCGCACTCCCGACCTTCGCCGGGGGAATGTCCTTGAATTGCTGGATACTCCTTTTGATACCATCGCCCATACAGCAGATGTTCGCCATATTAAGAGCGGAAGGGGCAAGCATAACATCCCTAATATCGGCCTGTTTCTCTGGCGCCTGCAAGCCTTTCCAATATACAGGGCAATGGCCTATTCCCATGCTGAGGGGAAATTCAGTTTCAGCCCACTGGGTAATGATATCCCTCTTTTTAATCATCCTATAACAGAGACAATGATTACCCACCTGGCAGAGGAGATTAATGTCCCGGGATTGCTTCGCCGCAGGCTACTTTATGATGAATTGGAGGCGAGACGCCAGGCTCTCGTTGATAATCGTACACCAGAATACGTCTATTTTGATGATCGTAAAGATTCGAAAGCAAAGCCGGTTCTGGAAATATTTCTCAATGGTAGCCCCCACCCTGTGCATTCCGAGGAAGTCATGATTTGTAATTTAAGTAAATGGGATGTCCCTCCAGACAAAAAGACATATGAAAGGACGCAAGAGGATGGTTCTCTGGCGAAAGTTGACATGCCGATCACCGTGGCCGTAGACCCGGAATTAGGTCGATTGTCATTTCCTGCCGGCGTGCAACCTGAGCCAGGAAAGGTGGAAGTTAAGTATTATTATGGTTTCAGCAGTGAAGTGGGAGGTGGATGCTATCCCAGAAGTTCAACATTTAAAAAGACTGGGGAAAATCCGTACATCATTGGTGGAAACAACCCGGAGTATCTTACTCTCCAGTCTGCTTACGAGGCATGGACAGGGCCTGGCAGTGACCCTCAAAAAAGTGATATTTTAGAGATCAACGACAGTCAAACCCATAATATTGACTCGCTTAATATTACCATACCAGCAGGAAAAACACTGGAAATTCGTGCTGGTGATGAGGAGTTTCCATTATTAAAAATTAAAGATTCATTTACCGTAAAAGGGGAAACCGGTTCGAGGCTGATCTTAAATGGCCTGCGCATTTGCGGAGAGCCCTTAATCATTGAAGATGGGGATCTCGGCACCTTGGAACTCAGACACTGCACACTGGTTCCCGGCATTGATTTCAAAATAGTTAACGGAAAGAGCCTGCCTGCGGAACCAAATCAGGCCTCCTTGACTGTGGATGCCGGAAATAGCGATTTAAATATCGCCATTGAACGTTCCATATGCGGCGGCTTCTCCCTTTTAGACACCCACGACCTTGAAATCCGGGACAGCGTTATCCAGGGGTTAGAGGCTAAAGCCATAAACGGTTCAAATTTAACAGTGGAAGCCAGCACCATCCTGGGAGCTGTTACCGCCCGGATAATTGAATTGGCATCCAATACTATATTTACCGATACTGTGGAAGCGGAATTAACTCAACAAGGCTGTGTCCGATTTAGTTATGTCCCGGAAGGTTCGCAGGTTCCCCGCAGGTACAGATGTCAACCGGATCTGGCCATCAAAGAGGCTACAGATAAAGCTTTAAAAATAAAATCGCCTCTGCCGGACGGGGAAAAAGAACAGATAGAAAAAAGTATCCGCGCATGGTTACAACCGACTTTTGCCGATGAGGATTACGGTGAGCCGGGTTATGCCCAACTAAGCCTGAACTGCCCGAAGGAGATTTGCGAAGGAGCCGAAGATGGTGCGGAAATGGGGGTGTTCCATCACCTGCTTCATCCCCAAAAAGTGGGCAACCTGTGGGCAAGTCTGGATGAGTATCTACCCGCCAACATGAAAGCCGGAATATTTTTTGTAAATTAGGAGGATAACATGAAAGGCGATTTCACACGTTCAACATTTAATAAGAAAAACCATTACAGCAGCGTCTGCATGCAGCAGGGCCGGGTTCAAATGGATGCTGACTGGAATGAACAGATGGATATCCAGGCCCACCTCAGACAAACCAAGGCAAGGGATGTCATTGGTCTCACCGGTGTTCCCAAATACGGTGGTGGGTTTGCTATATCAATAGATAACAATGAGTTAAAAATCTCATCCGGTCGTATATATGTGGGTGGAATTCTATGTGAATTGGAAGAGGAAATAACGTATAAAACCCAGCCTGATTATCCAAAACTCCCAATTGAGAGTGATCTTTTGGAGAACATAACTGATGGGAAATACCTTGTTTACCTAGATGTTTGGCAGCGCCATATTTCCGCGCTGGAGGATAAAAATATTCGTGAAAAGGCGTTGGACGGACCCGATACCGCCACGCGTTCTAAAACTGTTTGGCAGGTAAAACTCCAATCAGTCGTGGGATTGGAGTGCAGCCTGATTGATCCCGGTTGGCAACAGGGCGCTACCAACAGCACCGGTTTATTAAGCGCACGGGCAAAACCTGGTGATGAGTCGGACAACCCGTGCGTATTACCGCCCAATGCTGGTTACCGCCGGCTTGAGAACCAACTGTACAGAGTGGAAATTCATGAGAGCGGAACCGAAGGTTCTGGTAATCCCACTTTTAAATGGTCCAGAGATAATGGATCAATCGTGGCCAAAGTGGAAGAAATTTCAGGGGAAGAAATCACCGTGAGTCACGCGGTTCAAGGCCGACTGGATGAGTTTGCTCCCGGCAAATGGATCGAGTTGACCGATGACGACCATGAACTTCGGGGCAAGAAAGGTGTTTTTCTGAAAATCAAAGAAAAAAGTGGTGAAATGATTAAGGTTAAACCTTCTTTGGAAGATGTTGGATGGAATCCAGGTGATTTTTCTGGTCTTATAAAAATTAGACGCTGGGATTCCAACGGCGCCGTAAAGGTTGAAATCCCAGCAAACAATGATGGGTTTCTCAAACTGGAAGATGGAGTAGAAATAAAATTTGAGCAGGGAAAGGAGTACAAAACCGGTGATTACTGGCTAATACCCGCCCGCAGTGCCACAGCGGATATTGAATGGCCGAAAGATGCAACGAATAATCCTGAATCCAAAATTCCGGACGGTATAAAACATCATTATGGAAAATTGGCTTTGGTCGAAATTAATGATGAAGTCTTTGTAAATTTTATTCAAGACTGCCGCGAGTCTTTCCCACCGTTGAATGAAATCCGGACAGACCAGGGGTGTTGTACTGTTACAGTGGGAGACGGAAAATCAAGCTTTGGAGATGTTGATTCCATTCAGGAGGCGATTGCCAAGGTGAAAACAGGGGGAAATATATGCCTTCTGCCGGGATTGCATGAAGCAAATGTAATCATTAAAGGGGGAAAGAATATTTCCATAAAAGGGTGCGGCCGGCAGACTCGTGTTATCCCGAAAGAAAGAAAAAAACCGATTTTTAATATAGTTGATTCTCAATTCATCACCATAGAAGGAATGAACATAACAACTTTCGAAGGTACAGCCATTTTGATGGAAGAAAAGGCTGTCGGCAAACTGAAAGAAATAGAAATATTCGGCAACAGAATTATTGCCTTAACAAATGCTGTTCACATCCGGAATGGTGAGAGGATAAAAATCAGGGGAAATAGAATCCGGATGTTGGATAGGGATGAGGGATACACGGCAATATTCATGAGGGCCGAGGACAGTATCATAGAGAATAATGAAATCTCTGTGATCCCGGCTAAAAAGTTAAGTCCTCCGGAAGAAATCACACACATCGAAATGGCGGTACCTGACCTTTCGGAGCCTGATACAGACGTGGAAAGCATCTATAATAACCCATTCTGGTTGTTCTCCTATCTGAATAAAATATGGAATTATACGCTCTCAGAATATCCGGAGAAAGCATTTCTAGTGCCTGGAGGTATCCAGATCGCCGGGGATTCGGAAGGAATTCAAATTAAAGAAAACCAGGTGACTGGAGGCTATTGGAACGGGATCACACTGGGCCATACACCACGGGACATGGATGACTTGTTGAAGCCGATTCTAAAAACGAACTATGGGATAAACAAGGATAGCTTAGGTGATGAGGCATTAAAGCGGTTTAAGGACAATTTTGTCGGGTTCATCAGTAACATGCTCATTGAAAGTAACATAATTAAATATATGGGATTAAATGGAATCGGTGTGGTAAATTTTTTCAGTTTGGCGGAGGTCGGAGAAATGGTGACAGTCGATGAGTTTACCATAACCGGCAATACCATAGCGGAATGTCTGCAGCAGAAACCGAAAGAGATTGAGAGAGGTATGGAAACGGAGTTGGCTTTCGGCGGTATCTCGCTGGCAGACTGCGAAAACCTCACTATCCGTGAGAATCGTATTGAAAAAAACGGCGCCAACCTCGCGGCTCCGGTGTGCGGCATCTTTATCCAGCACGGTGAAAGAATCGATATTTCGGATAACCGCATATTAAATAACGGCCCTAAAACATTCGAAGGCTTGACCGAAGTAAGCTCCGGGATAGGCGGCGGAATTATTATCAGGTTAGGACTTGGAAAGGTGATGGAGGAGTTTGTTGAAAAAATCCCATTCATGGATGGCGTGCCGGCCGTGAAAATACACGATAATATCGTAACCCAACCCTTGGGCAAAGCATTGTTTATTGGGGCTTTTGGGCCGGTTTCGGTGGTTGGCAATCATTTAACATCACAGGGAATCGATCCCAAAATCAGTTTTTTTCCATCCCTGGCCGGTTCCGTGATGATCATCAACCTGGGCGTATCCAGAGACCTGTTTGCCCTTTTGTTAATCTCTCAATTGAAAACAATCATGAGTTCAGTAAAAGAAAAAAAGAAAAAGTCTTTAAGCCGTGAGAATACGATTGGGGAGGCAACGATGTCCATGTCTGCTGCCAATCCGGTTTATTCTACCGCTTCCGGACTGGTATCCTATGGGACTTTTGCTTCTGTACCTGCCAATCTATTCTGTCTGGGAATGGGTGGGATGCCGATCTCCCCAACAGAACCGTCTGTTGGAGATTTTGAGAGTGCAGTTACTGCGAAAACAGGCCCGATTATAGAAATGCTGGTCTATCTGCCCACCGGCAACGTGCTCTTTGCCAATAATCGGACTACTCTCGACTTGCGCTCGCAGGAGCAGGATTTCGCTATAAGTTCACAACTGATTTTTTCCCTGGACGACATTTCCTACGTGGGTAACCAATCCGAATGCAACAGCCGGATAGACTATGTCCTTACAGATGTCTTCACTATAGGCAATACGATCAGAACCAACGATAACCGCTTTCAGGAAGGATTGACAATAGCGGTCTTTTCACTGCTTTCCATTGGATTAATGATGAATACTTGGACCGGCAACCAGGCTACCCACTGTCTTACAGCCGTGGGTATCAGAGATGAGGCTTTTGATAATAATCTTGTGCTGCTCGATGGCATAATGGGTTTTCCAATTTCAGACCAAATAAATTGTGCCAATTTTAGGAAGTTGCTGATAACTCTATTAAACCTGCAAAAAATAAACAGTTAGCAGAGGCATTTCAGTAATGCCTAAAATTTAAAGAGGTGATTCATATGAAGCCGGAAGAACTATCTAAACATGTAACGGATACTGTTAATTTTAGCTTCGACAGGCTGGATACCGTGAGAAGTGGCGCCCTGAATGAGCTGAAAGCCTTTCAACAGATAAAACGTGATGTTTTAAAAAAGCAAAAGGCCCGGTTAACAGAAAAACTGGGACCCGATCATCAAAAGGTAGTAGTGGTCGGAAAAAAAATTCGCAATATTGATCACATGTCTAAGGACTTGGATGTATTGATCACCGAAGCCAATATCAAGGTAGAATCAGTTGATAAAAATACATGGAAAATACATGGAAAGGTCATTGATAAGGACAGGAAAGGAATTAAGAATTTAACGGCTACGCTGCACGACCAAAAGGGTAAATGGTTAAGAGAAATGGGGTATGGTTGCACGGATGAAAATGGATATTTTTCCATTTCCTATACTTTAATAGATGAAACCGGGCATATGATATCAATGAAGAATAAATTATTCCTGTATATTTCAAACAAAAAACAAACAATCCTATATAAGGACAGCGAGCCCTTATTTATAAGGCCGGGAAGAATTGATTACAAGGCCATTTACATTTCTGATATAAAAGAAGTTTGCACACCGCCCGTATCGGATACGGATGAAACTGAACTTCCTGCAGGCCGATGGGTCGTAAAAGGAAGGGTCTTGGATGAAAACGGTAATGGTATAGGCGGTGTAACCGTGAGCCTCTATGACAAGGATCACATTTTTGATGAAAAATTAGGGACTTTCCTTACTGATAATGATGGAAATTTCATTGCCAGATATGAGGCTGAACACTTCTCCGACCTCATCAAGGCTAATCCTGACATCTATCTGAAGGTTTTTGATAAAGAAGGGAAGACACTTTATTCGTCAAGGAAGAAAATCAGATTCGAGGCAGGACGTATCGAGTCTTTTGACATAAAGATAAAAACCAAAGAAAAAAGATAGGGTGTCTGATTTATGATAGATGAGGCATCACAACCGCTTGTCAGCTGTCTCTGTGTAACTGAGAATCGCCAGGCCTTTATGCCTTGGCTGTTATGGTGCTTCGATCGACAGACATGGACACAACGTGAGTTACTTGTCATCGATAGTTCAGATGAGCCTTGGAAATTCAGTAATCGCGGTGATATTCGGGTAATCCCGGTAGCCCCCGGAACAGGTGTGGCAAAAAAACGAAACATTGCCCTTAGGGAAGCACGCGGAGAGATCCTGTCCTGGTTGGACGATGATGACTGGCAGCATCCAAATAAACTTGAAATCCTGGTCGATGCTTTACAGGAAGGTAGTATTTATGCGGGATCGAACTCTGCCTGGTTTGTTGACTTGTTTACACATCAATGTTCAAGGTATCAAGGCCTGAATGGCCAGATCATATTTAACAGCGGTGGGTTCCTGCGAAGCGCTGTTCAATCGATCAGATTTCCTGAAAACGTCAGAAAAGCCAGCGATACTAAATGGTTACAAAGCCTAAAAGCAAGACATTGCAGAAGCCCAAAGGTTATTACCAATGAATTACTCTTCTTTTGGCTATGTCATTCGCAAAACCTAAGCAATCCAGCAGGGAAAAATAGATTGACTCAGTCTATTGATAAATTAAAACGACTCATAGGGCCTGATGCATGGCTTGATACGGATGAACACTTTGATGTTTTATCAGATAGACTCAATGAACAAGATCAAATAAAGATAGCCGGAGACCAATGTGTTAAAAAAATGTGAAATTACAATCTAATAACGTAAAATCTATTCAAAATAATCAGTATGGTTCCATGGATACTACTAGTTCTAACTCAAAGGTCTCGGTCTGTCTTGTTTCATGGAAGAGACCGGAAAATTTACAGATAATCATCAATAAATTAAATACATATGGATTCATAGATGAAATTATTGTCTGGAATAATAGTCCTGCTATCACTCTGTCTTTGGAAGGAAACAATGTAAAGATCATTAACTCACCGGACAATATGATTTGTTATGGCCGGTTTCTCTGTGCAAAACAGGCAAGAAATGAAATGATCTATGTACAGGACGATGACGCACTGGTAAATAATATTCAAGAACTCTATGAAAATTTTTTGCGGTATCCTTCTTGTATAACTCACGCTTTATATGGTCTCCATTTTCAAATAAGGAAAAGATATTATTACGGAAAATCTCATATCGCTCTGTTAGGGTGGGGAGCATTTTTCAAAAAATCGTGGATGGATGTTTTTGACGAATATATTCAAACATATGGCAGAGATAA
>CBDVDO010000002.1:0-20343 GCA_965372765.1 uncultured Anaerolineales bacterium | reverse complement strand
CAAAAACTAAGGCCATCCTCCTCAACACTCCCAATAACCCCACAGGCGCAGTTTATCCTCCAGAGCTGATCGCTGCCCTAGTGGATTATTGTGAAACTAAAAAAATATTCCTGATAATGGATGATATTTATCACCAGTTGATATTTAGTCCCGCCCAATGGGTACCAGGTTATGTATTTACCTCTAAACCAATCAACAAATCTCATTTGATCATAATCAACGGTATATCCAAAACCTATGGAATGACCGGGTTTCGAATAGGATGGGCGATTGCGTCTGAAACAATTATCGAGGCCATGGAAAAAGTACAGGGCCATACTACTTCTGGAGCTTCTGTTTTGCTCCAGGAAGCAGCCCTGGGGGCATTGGAGAATGGCGAGCAGACCATCTCCGATCTTAAGACATTCATCAAGACCAACAAGGATATTATGATAGGGGAATTAAAAAGGATCAAAGGTATTAACCTGGCAGATCCTGGCGGTACCTTTTATTGTTTCCCTGATTTCCGGGCATTCCATTCAGACTCACAACAGCTGGCTGCCCTTCTACTGGAAAAAGCATTTGTCGCCACTGTTCCGGGGATTGCTTTTGGACAGGAAGGTTTTCTGCGGTTGAGTTATACCTGTTCAACAGAACAAACAGCTGAGAGCGCGGCAAGAATCCGTTGGGCCATTGATCCGGATGCTCCCCGGGAAATCACGATTGGAAATAAAACTTGTATATGTGATTGGGAGAGAGAAAAAGAAGTATGAGCAAAAATCAAAAAACACCTTTTGAAGATCAGGCTGAAGAGCGTAAGAGTGATTATGGGCTTGAATATCTCGATATATTCGGATATAGAAAATCTTACTGGAATTTAACGACCGATGGGTATTACCAGGAAGCCCTTTACCGGGGAGAAGGAATTCAAACCCCTCAGGGAGCGCTCATTGTCCGTTCAGGCGAACGGACTGCCCGGTCTGCAAATGATAAATTTATTGTTAAGGAAGACAGTTCAGCTGGAGATATCTCCTGGGGGGAATACAATACTCCATTTAGTGAGGCTGATTTCGACCGCATTTTTGACAAGATGCGGCAATTTATGGTTGGAAAAGATCTCTTCATCCAGGATGGCATAGCTGGAGCAAGTCCGCAGCACCAGATTCCGGTCAGGGTTATTTCTACCTGGGCTTGGTTAGGACTATTTACAAAGAACATGTTTATCTCACCGGAAGAACCTCAAGAGTGGAAAACCCATCAACCAGAATTTACTGTTATTTCCTTACCAGATTTTTCAGGAGATCCTGCTCAGGACCACCTGAACAGTCCTACCTTGATCCTGTTAAACATTAAAAAGAGGATAGTCCTAATTGGTAATTCCGGATACGGCGGCGAGGTAAAAAAATCAATTTTCACCGCATTGAATTACTATCTGCCCAAGAAAAAAGTTCTTACCATGCACTGCTCAGCAAATGTTGGCCCCCGGGGTGACTCTGCGTTATTTTTTGGACTATCAGGAACAGGAAAAACCACCCTTTCAGCTGATCCAAAGAGAAAGCTAATTGGAGATGATGAACATGGCTGGGATGAAGAGGGCATTTTTAACTTTGAGGATGGATCTTACGCCAAAGTTATTGATCTGTCCCAGGAAGCTGAACCTGATATCTATGCCTGCACCCAAACCTACGGCACAATCCTTGAAAATGTAATCATGGATCCAGACACCGGGGATTTGGATCTTTATGACGATTCGATTACCAAAAATACCCGGGCTTCCTATCCTCTCAAGTACATACCTTATTCCTTACCCTCTAAACGAGGGAACCACCCTGAGAATATTGTTTTTCTTACTTTTGACGCCAATGGAGTCATGCCACCCATCGCCAGGTTGTCCCATAACCAGGCTTTGTACCATTTCATCTCCGGATATACTTCCAAGGTGGGTGGAACAGAAGCTGGAGTTGGCGATGCGCCTGAACTCACTTTCAGTGCCTGTTTCGGCGCGCCGTTTATGGTTTTCCATCCGGCTTACTATGCGGATTTGCTAAAAAGGAACCTGGTGAAACACGGTGTGAAAACCTGGTTGATTAATACCGGATTGGTTGGAGGCCCAGCTGGAATCGGAAAACGGATCAGCATTCACCATACCCGGGCTTTATTAACAGCAGTGTTGAATGGAGACCTGGATCAGGTATCCTATCAGATTGATCCCTGGTTTGGCTTTGGGATTCCCCAAAGCTGTCCCAATGTTCCCGATGATATCCTGAATCCTTCTGTCATGTGGACTGATAAAAAAGCATACAGTAGAAGTATCAACCAACTAGTTGAGCAGTTCAATACTAATATTCAGAAATACAAAGACTCAACACCGGAAGAGGTGCTGCTTGCCGGACCTACTCAACAGCCTGAGGTGGATCAGGAATAATAACCTGGATGCCGATTCCCCCTTCAAAAATCAGGGCATTGGCGGATCTAATTCGGGATAAAACCTTCCACGAGATAAGGCTTATACTTGGTTAAATGTCTGACCGGCAGTCGACCCTGAATCAAAACCCCCTCATACCGATTTTCAATCTGGTCCACCTGCCCCTCTTCGTGGAACAACGAGATCAACCCCCCTAAATTGTAGGGAATCTCAACCTGAACTGTTTCATATGATTCGTATAACCTGGTTTTAATTGTTTGGAGCAGCTCTTCAATCCCATCCCCTCTTAGTGCAGAAATTGCTACCGCATTCGGAAAAGAATCAAGTGCAATTTGAGCTCCTTCTGGATCACTCAACCTGTCTATTTTATTCAACACCGGAATACTGGGGATGTCTTGAGCCTCAATAATTTCTAAGGTGTTGTGAACTGCTTCTGCCTGGGACATAGCATGCGGATGGGTCACATCAACGACGTGTAACAGTAAATCTGCTTCCGCGATTTCCTCCAGAGTTGCCCGGAAAGCTGCTACCAGGGTTGTGGGCAGTTTCTGGATAAATCCTACCGTATCAGTGACTAGAATTTGCTGACCATCGGCTAATTCTACCCGCCTGGTAGTGGGGTCGAGAGTGGCAAATAATTTATTTGCCACGTACACATCAGCGTCAGAAATTTGATTTAACAAAGTTGACTTCCCGGCATTGGTATACCCTACCAGAGAGACTATTGGGATACTGGATTCTTTTCTCCTCGACCGGTGACGCTGCCTGTGTGCCCGTACTTTTTCAAGTTCTTCTTTTAAATGGCTTATCCGGCGTCGAATATCCCTCCTGTCGACTTCCAATTGGGTTTCACCAGGTCCCCTGAGCCCAACACCGGCAGTTCCTCCTGTTCGGCCGCCACCTCCACCAGCCTGTCGCACCAGGTGAGTCCAGGCCCTGGTCAATCGCGGAAGACGATATTCATACTGAGCAAGCTCGACCTGCAGAGAACCTTCCCGTGTATTGGCATGCTGCGCAAAAATATCCAGTATCAAAGCTGTCCGATCAATAATACGGGTATTCTGCCGCATTAATTCCTCAAGCTCCCGTTGATGCCGGGGTGATAGTTCATCATCAAATAAAATCACATCAGCCAGAAGTTCATCCGCGATGGATTTCACCTCTTTCACCTTGCCGGTTCCAATGAACGTTTTCGGGTTGGGGCGACTCATTTTTTGGGTCACTTCACCAACAACTTCAAATCCTGCTGTGTCTGCTAATCGGCGAAGCTCAGCCAGGGAATTTTCCAAGGACAGGACTTTATCATCATTATATATTTCCACGCCGACCAACAAAGCTCGATCTACTTTTAACCCTTGCGGTTGTTTACTCTGATTCATATAGCTCTCTTTTTATATCTATCCGTTTAAGAATTACTCTAAGTATAAAATCCAGGCCAATAAAGTATCACCTACAATTTGCAGGCTCTCAACGGATACCTTGTCCGCAGTATCAGCGGTTGTGTGCCAATAAGGATAATCCAGATCAATGATATCGACAGCGGGGATTCCAGCTTCCAAAAACGGAGTGTGATCATCCAGCACTGAAAACTTGTATTCCGGTAAAAACACCTCATCGTATCCCAGTAATCTTGCCTGTTCCCAGATCTGCTCCATTAAATCAACATCCGAGTTATGCTCCTTGTAAATTTTCAAATCAGCATCTCCGACCATATCCACAATAATCGCAGCTTTCGGCGGAATTTCCAATTGTTGAACGAAAGCACGGGACCCAAGAATCCAATCCCAATCCCCTATCCCTCCATTATCTTCTGCATCAAAAAAAACCAGTTGAACAGGCACAGGCAACTCATCAGGCAGTATTCTTGCCATTTCAAGAAGAACAGCTACACCTGAACCGCCATCGTTTGCACCTGGAACTGGCAAACTTCTCATCCCGGGATCCGGGTCGAGATCGGCATAAATCCGGGTGTCGTAGTGAGCTCCAAGCAGGATGTATTGACCATCCTCTCCCCTGCTGGCAACTACATTTGTAATAGTTTTGCCTTTTATTTCATGTATCTGCAATTCTACTTCCCAGTCATATTTCGCTAACTCTTCATTCAGCCACTTTAGAAACTGGTCTTGTCCCGGCGTGCCAGGAATTCTTGGGCCGAAAGAAACCTGGTACTCTATATCTTTATATGCCCTCTCTCCATTAAAAACCGGGATTGATTTTTCTTCCTGATTAATTATGGTGCATCCAGCAGGATAAATAACTGCAATTAATAAAATAATGGTTGTTAAAAGTATTTTTATTGGTAAAGTTGGACTGTTTTCCATAATGTCTACACGCAATTTTCTTGTGTTTTTAGTGTCAACTCTTCTCTGATACGACTTTCCTCAATTCTACCACCCAGCTTCCAGCTCTGCCCTGCTCTCAAATATTCTTCCTCTAAGATAATCCGGTATAAATATTGCTACTAGTTTGGCATACATCTTGCAACATTTGAGGTATAACGCTATACTTTAGAAGGAGGATCCTATGTTCCAAATTCAAAATCATGAGCTGCGGCCGCAAGTTACCGCTCACCTCGCCCAAACCATGTCACTGCTGCAAATGCCAGCTACGGAAATCCGGCAGAAAATTCGGACCGAATTGGCAAACAACCCGGCATTGGAAATCGTTGAAGACCGACGCTGCCCCAGCTGCGGACGAATTATGTCTACTCCAGGGCCTTGCCCGGTTTGCAGTCAACCGTATGATACTCAGCTAGAAGAACCGATTGTCTTCATTTCATCTCCGGATGATTTCCCGGGGTCCTTTTCTAAAAATGGTGGACAGAGGGGGTCAAACGAAGTTTCTTATGATAATCTTGCTCCCCAGGTTGAGGATCTACCTTCCTATGTTCTCCGTCAAATCGCCCCGGAAATCCGGGAAGACGAAAGACTCATTGCGGCTCATATTCTCAATAACCTGGACGAAGATGGGTTATTAACCGTTCCTCTGGAGGAAATCAGCCAATACTACCATGTTCCATTCTCCCGGGTATCCCGGGTAGCAGACATCATCAAACATGCCGAGCCAGCTGGTGTGGGCGCCTCCTCGCCAACGGAAGCACTATTAATTCAATTGAGCTTATTAAAAGAAGATACCAATGTACCTCGGCTGGCCGAAGAAGCAATTCAAAAAGGAATGAAGGATCTCAGCAAGCACAGCTACAGAAAACTGGCTAAAGAACTGAACACCTCTTATGAACATGCCCAGGAAATTGCTGAGTTTATCCGGGCAAACCTCAATCCTTACCCGGGGCGTGCATTCTGGGGTGACTTCCGCCAACCCAGCAATAGTCAAACTCATGCCTACCATCAACCGGACATTATCCTTAAGGAGGTTGAAAATTCACCTAATCGGAGACTTATCGTTGAAATAATCAGCCCTTACAGAGGAACCTTGCGCATTAATCCTCTCTTCCGACAAGCGCAAAAACAAGCACCGGATGAAAAAAGCGAGGACTGGGCAAAAGACATAGAAAATGCCGGGCTGCTTATCAAATGCCTCCAGCAGCGCAATCACACCATGGAACAGCTGATGACCAAGCTTGTTACAGAACAGCGCAGCTACATTCTCAGCGGTGACCCAGCATCAATGCTGCCTCAAACTCAAGCTGAAATGTCAGTGCACTTGGGAGTTCACGAATCCACTATATCTCGGGCAGTCTCCGATAAATCTGTTCAACTTCCCAATAGAAAGATCATTCCTCTCAAACGGTTTTTTGATCGCAGCTTGCCCGTCCGAACCACTCTCCTCCGGTTAGTCGAGAATGAGGATATCCCCCTAACTGATACTGAGCTGGTCGAGGAATTATCCCTGGCCGGGTATAATATTGCCCGGAGAACAGTCGCTAAATATCGGGCAATGGAAGGCATATTATCATCCCGCCTCCGCCATAAAGTTTAAAGGTCTATGGTATCGTTGATTTCTAACCCTTCAAGATCTTCAGACGAGATAGAATTGATCTCCGATGAGGTAAGCCACCTGTTGGATATCTCTCCGGATCCTTCTATCCTGGTATCCAATATAGATCTTGAAATACTGGCAGTAAATGCCTCAGCAGCGGAACTAACAGGCTATACACGAAAAGAATTATTATCTCTCCACCTTGATACACTGCTTCCAAAATTGCTATCCATCACCCAGGATCCAGCTCAAAATCTTGAACTTCTCAGTATCCAGGGCCGGGAACTTGATCTCATCACCCGCCGGAAATTAAAAATCACCACCCTGGTTCAGGCCAATACCCTGGGAAAAAACAAACGTTTCACAGTTTTCCGGCTGAATATGCTGGGAAAAACAAACAGGCGAAATATTTCCGCAGCCCTTGAATCTACCCAGCTGGATGGCATTCTGGCCTTGTCCCAGGTCTTCTATCAAACCGACCTGGATCAGGCGCTGGAAATTATTATTCAGGTTGGCAAGAATATGCTCACTGCAGAATCTTTGGGGATTTACAAAATTGATTCAAATCATCCCCAGTTGAA
Organism: uncultured Anaerolineales bacterium; assembly: GCA_965372765.1. GTDB lineage: Bacteria > Chloroflexota > Anaerolineae > Anaerolineales > UBA11858 > B10-G9. Next base: position 13,419 of record CBDVDO010000002.1, on the reverse strand, counting down.
AGCTGTAATCCTGGATAATCCATCTGATTTTTTACCTCCAACTATCTCCACTGCAGATTTTTTCTCTCACTACAAGGACAATCAATTTTCTCCTCCCTATAAGCCGCCGCTCTCTCCCCTGATGGAACGAGCTGCCCAGATGGGTTCTTCATTTGTAATTTCATCACCGCTAGATGATGAAAATTCAATTAGCGGCCTGATAGTCGCCATGGGACCAAGCGATTCGTTTCCTCCGGAGAAACAAACCTCTCTGGCAGCGATGAGATTGCTGGTAGCAGCTACAGAAGGAGTCTTTAACAACTTCATCCTCAAATCAAATCTGATTGATAGTTTAACCAAGACAGCTCTTAAAAAATCCATTGGGGATACAATCAACAAATATACACCTGAAGGGATTCTCTATCTGAATCCAGAGCTTCTGATTCAGCAGGTAAACCCCTCAGCAGAGCAAATTCTGGGGTATGCTGAACAGGAAGTCATTAACCGCCATGTTGATGATGTTATTATTGGCACAGACCGTTTAACTCCTGCTCTCCAGGAGGCTTTAGCCAGCATACCCACTCACGACCTGGGACAACTAAAAATTCACCATCGAGACGGCAGCGAATTTCCGGCGCTAATTAAAACTTTTCCAGTGATAAAACCTGATACCGAGGAAATTCAGGGCATTTTGATTTTTGTCCAGGATATCAGCAAGGAGGAAAAAGTCCGCATTCAAACCCAACAGCTTGAACGCCGGGCGCTTGTAGGCCAAATGAACGCGATATTTGCTCATGAGATCCGAAATCCTATCAACAACATCTCCTCGGGAATTCAACTGCTGGACAAAATTCTTCCGGAAGACTTTCAACAACGCGATGTTCTTAAAGGGATAAATGATGATTGTGACCGCCTCACTCACATTGTAGATACGGTGCTCACTTTTTCTAAATCCCAGAGTTATCATAAGAATCCAATAGACCTTCCGGGTCTAATCGGTCAGATTTTAAACCGTTGGGTGCCGCGGATGAAGAGAACTTCAGTCAAGCACGTCCTTAAAGTCGAACCTGATCTCCCTCATGTTCTTGGGGATGACCGGGCTCTTGGCCAGGTTTTCAATAATCTGATCAGCAATGCAGTAAGAGCAATGGAAGAAACCGACGGCGGTGTTTTATCTGTAAGATTAAAGTCGATTCAAAAAATCACTGGAGCAACGGGAATTCAGATTGATGTCCTCGATACCGGTCCGGGTATCCCTTTAGAAGTCCAGGACCATATATTTGAACCATTTTTTACTACAAAGTCGGATGGAACAGGGCTCGGCTTATCCATCACCAAACAGATTATTACCATGCATGAAGGGACTATCACACTGGTCCCCCTCCCGGAAGGTACCTCTTTTCAAATAATCCTTCCAGGGGTCAACGAGGAGGAATTCAGGGTATGACAGCAACCATCTTGCTTGTAGATGATGAAAAAAACGCCAGGAATAATATCGGCAGTTATCTGGAATCTGAAGGTTATGAAGTTCTTCTAGCAGCAGATTTGAAAACCGCCCGAAAGCATCTCTCTGCCCAGGAAGCGGATATTGTCCTCCTGGACGTCCAGCTTCCAGACGGTTATGGCCCGGATTTATTAGCGGAGACAGCCCAGCTGGTTAACCGTCCGCCGATAATTATGATCACCGCCCATGGGAAAATTGACATGGCTGTTGAAGCCATGAAGAACGGCGCCCATGATTTTATTCAAAAGCCCATCAAATTCGAACGGCTTGAACAGTCCATTAAACGAGCTCAGGATATCGTGGAGATGAGGGAAGAATTAAATCATTTCCGCAAAACCCAGCGAGATTCGCTGGATTCGATTGTGATCAATTCCGATATCATGCGCGATGTTTTTGCCCAGGCACAACGGGCAGCCATAAGATCAACATCAATCTTGATCGCCGGTGAAACTGGCACAGGGAAAGAAGTCTTGGCCCGTGCGATCCACCGGATGGGTCCCCGAAGTGATAAACCATTTATTGATATCAACTGTGCTGCAGTCCAGAATACGATGCTGGAATCAGAACTGTTTGGATATGAGGCCGGCGCGTTTACGGGGGCACAAAAAAGGAAACGCGGATTATTTGAAGTAGCTGACGAAGGAATATTATTCCTGGACGAAATATCCTCCATGTCCCCCGATATGCAGGCAAAAGTGCTCCGGGCATTAGAAGAGCGAACTTTCCGGCGGGTCGGCAGCACAACCTCAATCCAGGTAGATGTCCAAATATTGGCTGCATCCAACAGAGATCTGCCCACGCTGATTGAGACAGGAGCATTCCGGGAAGACTTATATTACCGGTTAAAGGTTATTAATCTGGAAATCCCACCCTTAAGGGAACATCCTGAAGATATCCCGGGGTTAGCGGGACATTTCATCAAAGCGAATAACCCAAAAATGGGTTTAAATGTAGAGAATATGACTCCGGCTGCTCTAGATTTGCTAAAGAAATACCAATGGCCAGGTAATATTAGGGAACTTAGAAACGTCATAGAAAGAGCAATGATTTTCTGTGATGAAGCGACCATTGACGTTCAGCACCTGCCTGCTGAACTAAAAAACTAAATTGGACAATGGTTGTCTAACGACAACCACATTAACGTTGATTTTTATGAGTAGACGACTTTTAATTGCCATCCTATCCGGATTGTTTCTGGCTTTGATCCCTTCCACTGCCCTTGCTGAAGGAATCGAAGAAGGATCCATACCCCTTTGCCCACCAGACATCTTTTACTATTCCTCCCAGGAATGTATACCGCTAGGTCCCACTGCTTATCTTCTTGACATGGCTGAGATAGGAATAACATTCCCCGAAACTCCCCTCCCGATCCAGAACCCAGACCCATCCCTGGCAGATTTGGAATATAAATACGCTTATGTGATTCCTGACAGAACGCCAGCGCCAATATTTCGCACATTAAATGATGCTGTCAACAATAATAAGGGAAATATCATCCGCCGGATTACACCGGGTTTTAATTATGTTTCCATTTCTCAAACTGCATACAGCCAGGGGAAATACTATCACTACACAGATGTGGGCTGGATGTCTGGATCAGACCTGGCACTCACTGACGTTCCCCTCTTTCAAGGTGTGGAATTTACAGAAACCCCGAACCGTGACTTTGGCTGGATTCTTTCCATGTTTTCAGCTGGAGGAAAAGCTGAAACCAAACAGACCCCCGGTTATGACACCGATGATTATACTGGCCGATATCTGGAACATCAGCAAATGGTGCAAATTTATGACATACAAACGGTCGGGAAATGGGACTGGTATATGGTTGGTCCAGATGAGTGGGTAATCCAGACCGCTGTCGCAAAAGTTTCACCTCGTTCGGGGCCTCCTGAGGGAATGACCTGGAACCGGTGGATTGAAATCAACCTGTATGAGCAAACTATTGCTGTATACGAGAACCGAGAACTGGTATTTTCATCCCTGATTGCCAGCGGGATTGGCCCTTACTACACGTATCCTGGCATTTTTACAATCGATGAAAAAGAAGATCTAACCCGGATGCGCTGGCTGACTGATCCGGAAGATGCTTACAATCTTGAGTCTGTTCCCTGGACCATGTACTTTGATGAAAGCCGGGCTTTTCATGGAGCCTATTGGCGGGCAAATCTGGGATACCCGCAATCGCATGGATGTTTGAATATGTCCGTCGGCGATTCACACTGGTTATTTAATTGGGCCAGTGTTGGGGATCACGTATACGTTTACGATCCATCTGGAAAAACACCTCTTTCTGAATCAGATCGCTAACCGAGAGCAAATCCGGAAGATCAAGATTTCAGCAAAACGAATATAAAAAAAGCGAGGATTTTTCCTCGCTTTTTTTTAATTAATAATTCTGACTGAATAAATAAGTAAAAAATTTCAAATCAATAAAATGTGTTGTCTCGAAATTTATCAAGGAATGTTACTGATAATATTGCTATAGGCGTTAGCTATCCCAGTGCCAAAGAGTGATAAGACGACTACCAATACTATCGATACAAAAACAAGAATCAGGGCATATTCAACCAATCCCTGACCAGATTCTGTAAACATCTCAAACCTCCTCTTTACGCTATACGAATGACAAAACCCTTGAGGTAAATCCCTTCCGGGAAACTCAAGTTGGCTGAGTGGTCCGCACTTTGTCCCATATGTACTTGTATTCTAGCATTAATTTCTGCATCCTGGGCAGCACCTGACAAAATTCTAAGGAAGAAGTCCCGTCTTATTCCTCCGGAACAAGAGAATGTGGCTAACATCCCTCCGGGGTTGAGCAACTTAAAGGCCAACAAATTGATATCTTTATAGCCCCGAGCCGCTTTATCCGCGAAGGAAGCTGTGGGAGCAAACTTGGGGGGATCAAGAATGATGGCATCAAATTTCCTTGCCTGGTCCCGGAATTTCCGCAGTACTTGAAAAACATCCCCCCTGATAAGTTCCATCTTTTCCATTTCCAGTTTGTTTTCTGCGGCATTCTTTTCAGCCAGGCCTAACGCCTCTCTGGACTCGTCTACCAGGGTAACTGATTCAGCCCCGTTTTTAAGCGCATGTACTGAAAATCCACCTGAATAGCAAAAACAATCCAGCACGGATTTCCCTTTGCACATCCTCCCCACCAGATCTCGATTTTCACGTTGATCAAGATAAAAGCCGGTTTTGTGACCACTACGGATATCAATCCAGAAATCCAGGTCTTGTTCCCTTATTCTCAACAAGGAATCCGGATCCGGTCCAAATAGCGTCCCCCTCTGCAAAGGCAGTCCTTCCAGCTTCCTTACCTGAACATCAGATCGTTCATAAATTGTTGCGGCGCCGGTTAAATCTCTCAGAATTTCGACAATTTCATCCTTCCAATACTCGCTGCCGGCGCAGAGGAATTGCACAACAAGAGTTTCTGCATATTTATCGACAATCAATCCCGGAAGTCCGTCAGATTCTGCATATACCAGCCGTTTCATCTGGGAGTTCAAACCAATCAGGTCCCGATATTCCAAACTACGTTTAATCCTGGCGCGTAAAAAATCCCCGGAGATATGTTCTTCCGGAATCCAGCTCCAAATTCTTGTTCTTATTTGTGATGATGGGCTGTAAGATCCCCAGGCTAAAAATGTGCCTTCTGCATCAAGAATCTGAATTGTTTCCCCAGATAATGGATCACCTTCCACCCGATCCACAGCGCCGGAAAATATCCAGGGATGCCTGTGGAGAATAGGTTTTTCCCGTCCCTTTTTTAAGATTAGCCGTTTATCTTTTGCCAGTTGCAATCCTTTTTCTAATCGTTAAAATCCTTGATCATCTCTTTAAACTCATCCTCAGCGATAATATTAATTCCCAGTTCTTGCGCTTTATCTCGCTTTGATCCCGGATCCTCTCCGACCAGGACGTAGTCTGTGTTGGCGCTAACCGATCCAGTCACTTTTCCGCCTGATGACTGAATTATTTCTTTTATTTCCCCCCTTGTGTGCCCTGCTAATTTTCCACTGAGGACAAACACCAGTCCAGCTAATGGTAGGTCCTCAAGGTCCCCTTCAGTTTTCGTCTCAGCAGAAGGCCAAACTCCACTCTCTTTTATCTTCCGAAGAACTTGTTGATTAGAAGAACGGTTAAACCAATCAATGATTGCCTGAGCTATATTAGGTCCAATGCCCGGGATATTTTCCAACTCTTCCAGGGAAGCATGGCTGAGTACATCCAAGTCCTTGTAATTCTCGGCCAGTGTTCCAGATACTACCTCGCCGACACCCCTGATTCCCAGCGCTGTAATTAATCTATTCAGGGGCTGGGTTTTAGATTGGGAAATTGCCTGCAAAAGATTGTCTGCTTTTTTCTCAGCAAATCCTTCTAATTTTAACAGATCAGTTTTTTGCAGACTGTATAAATCCCCTACATTGGTTATCAAATCTTCATTGGCCAGCTGTTCAACAATCCTGATCCCCAAACCAACGATATCCATAGCCGGCCTGGAAACAAAGTGTTCAATATTCCTGATCAACTGCGCTTCGCAGCTGGAATTCACGCAATACCAGGCGACTTCCCCTTCAAGATGTTCAACTGGTTCCTGGCATACAGGACAAATATCTGGAGGTGAAAAAGCTATTTCTTCTCCTGTCCGGATCTCCTTCACCGGTCCCATTACATACGGGATAACTTCTCCCGCCCGTTTGATCATCACCCGGTCACCTTTCCGAATGTCCTTTTCGCTGATGAAATCAAAGTTGTGAAGGGTGGCTTGTTTTACAGTCACGCCGCCAATTTCCACAGGCTCAAGAACTGCATAGGGTGTTAACACCCCTGTTCTACCAACATTAACTCTAATATCCTCAAGTTTAGTATTTACAACCTGGGCAGGAAATTTAAAAGCAATTGCCCCTCGGGGTGCTTTTCCGACCACACCCAGGTCATCAGCTAAATTCAGATCATTGATCTTAATTACCACACCATCAATCTCATAATCCAGTTTCCGGCGTCGGACGTCCCAGGCTTCCAGGGAATTGATTACATTATCCAGATCAGGGCGAAAATCGAAATCCGGGATTGGAAAACCCAGCTGCCCCAGGTAAGAAAGAGTTTCTTTTTGCGTCCTTGGCAAAGGATCGGAACTGGTTACAATTTGATACACAAGCAGTGTCAGCGGTCGTTTTGCAGTTAATGAAGAATTCAGCTGGCGCAATGATCCTGCTGCTGTATTTCGTGGATTTACATAGGTTCTTTCCCCTGCTTCTTCAAGGTATTTATTCAGTTTCTCAAAGTCAGAAATCCGGATAAACACCTCTCCTCTGACTACAAGATTTTGCGGAGGGACAGGACTCTCCGGGTCTGGCGGAATCCTAAGAGGCAGCGTTCGGATCGTTCTCAGATTCTCCGTGATTTCCTCACCGATTACACTATTTCCCCTGGTTGCTCCCCTGGTAAACAAACCGTTTTCATAATGCAGCACAACTGTTAGTCCATCCAGCTTCGGCTCCATCATAAATTCAGCGTCTACTGCCCGTTCATCCAATTTGGATATCCTTTGCTGCCAGGCCCTCAACTCATCCGTTGAAAAGGCATTTTCTAGACTCAAAATCGGCGCCGGGTGCTCCAGGCGAACGAATGCATCAGAAGGGGGAGTACCTGCACGCTGTGTAGGAGAATCGGAAGATTTTAATGCAGGATATTTTTCCTCTAGCTCTAAAAGTTCTCGGTAATATCTATCGTATTCATGATCACTGATAACTGGATCATTAAGAATATAATAGCGATAATTATGTGATCTAAGCAACTGCTGAAGCTCTATCAAGCGTTGTTGGTCAGGGTTGTATTCCATAAAACCCATTATAGCTTATATCCGGTGTGGAATAATCCCCTTGTCCATTTTGGAATAGCTGGAATTAAATTCCTGCTCAGTGCGGATATTGGTATAATGTTTACGAATAATGAAAGAATTATCCGACCTAAAAATGTCACTAATTACTAATTTTTTCTTATACTTAACACAAGCGATTTCCCAAAATCTATTTTATGAGGAGCGATCATGTCTGCTGGTAAACTAATTGGCTATATCTTTTCAGCCATTGCAATTTTTTTTGGTGTAATTTTTATCTGGGGTGCTTTTGGTTCTGAGGGGCAGCCATCCTGGATTATCGTCGGCACCATAAGTGTGCTGATCGGGTTCGGCATCATTTGGTTTGTGGGAAATAAACTGACCCCCGGTGATCAGGAAGTAAAAGTTCAGATAGACCTATCCGGAGATGTTAATCTCGAAAAGCTCACATGTAAATCCTGTGGAAGTCCGTTAAGTCCTGAGCATATCGCCATGGTCGCTGGCGCCCCGGTGGTTTCCTGTCCATCGTGTGGAACAACTTACCAACTTACTGAAGAGCCAAAATGGTAACCCGGAAGAGGCTATCCATGAAAAAAACTGCTTTATTTCTCCTGCTGCTTATTGTTCTGCTGATTCCCAGCTCTGCACTAGCCCAGAGTTATTACTTCAGATTGGACATAGAAACTGTCCATGTCTTTTGGGAGGCTGATGGCACGCTGGATTTGATTTATGAATTTGTTTTTATAAATCAGCCAGAGGGACATGCCATCGAGTATGTGGAGGTAGGTTTACCTAACAGCCAGTACTCAGACAGCAATATTTCAGCCGACGTTAACGGTCAATCGCTCTCCTACATTTCCAGTTCCGGGTTTGAAGGCAACGGAACGGGTGTTGCCGTAGGGTTAGGCTCCAATGCGATACCTCCAGGTGGTCGAGGTATTGTCAGGGTCTTTGTAAACGAAATAGAGGATGTGTTGTTTCCTGATACTGAATCTGATGATTATGCAAGCGCAGTTTTTATGCCATCTTATTTTGGATCCCAATATGTCGCAGGAACTACAGATATTACAGTTATGTATCACCTGCCCCCGGGTGTAAAGCCAGATGAACCCCGCTGGCATTCTTCGCCCAATGGGTTCTCATCCTCCCCTATTACCGGGCAGGATTCCCTGGGCCGGATCACCTATACCTGGCGTAATACAAGTGGTGATGCCTCAGCTCGCTATAAATTTGGTGCATCTTTTCCATCATCATATGTGCCGGCTTCTGCAGTATCCAAACCAAGTCTCTGGCAGCAATTAGGTATTCCGGCGGAAGCTGTCACCGGGATTGTATGCATGGGTGGATTCGCCTTGTTTATTGTGTTGATTATTGTCGTTTCTGTGTCCAGCAGCAAGAAACGAAAAATGAAATACCTCCCGCCAAAAATCCGTATTGAGGGACATGGCATTAAACGCGGTCTCACCGCTATAGAAGCTGCTATTCTCCTGGAACGTCCTGCTGATAAAATTTTCACCATGATCCTGTTTTCGCTGCTCCAGAAGGACGCAGCCCAAGTTATCAGCCAGGATCCATTAAAACTGGAATTCAGCGATCCTGTGCCAGAAAATCTTAGAAAATACGAAACCCAATTTATCGAAGCGTTTCAGAAAGATACTGACCGGATTAGAAAAACCGAGCTGCAAGATCTTATGATCAGCTTAATTAAGAGCGTTGGGAAGAAAATGGAAGGATTCAGCCACCGGGAATCTGTCCGCTATTACGAAAGTATTATCAAACGTGCCTGGAAACAGGTAGAGGATGCCGACACCCCGGAGGTAAAAAGCGAGAAATACAACGCTCACATGGGGTGGACCATGCTTGACGGAGATTTCGAAGACAAAACCCAGGATGTTTTCCGCAGCGGCCCAGTCTTTGTCCCAATATGGTGGGGTAGATACGATCCCACCTACAGAACAACTCAGGCTGCTGGGCCAAGCGCCAGAACAAGCAGTCCAAGCCTTTCCGGAGGTGGCGCTTTACCCAACCTTCCAGGAGGCGATTTTGCCGCTTCGATGGCGACCGGAATTTCGAATTTTTCGAGCGACGTGGTTGGCAATATCACGGATTTCACCAGCAGGATCACCCAGAAAACTAACCCTGTTCCTAAGCCCACCAGTTCCAGCGGAAGAAGCTGGAGCAGCGGAAGCGGAGGAAGCTCCTGCGCCTGTGCCTGTGCCTGTGCAGGATGCGCCTGCGCCTGTGCGGGTGGTGGCCGCTAATAACCATGTTTACCAAGATATTTCAGGGAAAGCCGCGGTTTATTCGGGGAGTAACACCTGTTGAAACACGCTGCTCAATCCCTCCCGGGCTTCATCATTTCAGGAAAGCATCTCCTGAATCCAAAACCCGCCTTCATCTCAGAATTGATCCTGATGGCTGTGGAACGCTGGTAATTAATGCCAACTCGATCCTTCATCTCAACCCTACCGCGGCTTACATTGCTTATTTTCACCTCGAGGGACGATCTGGAGAGGAAATCAGGAGTGAGTTGGACCGAATTTTCGATATCCCTCCTGATACAGCAGATCAGGATGTTGAGCTAATCACGAGGGACCTGGAAGCCTTTATCAATGCTAATGGCAGCCCGGTAAATACCTTTTCCGGCGTGGAAATAAATGCCCCCTACAGCCTTCACCCTACTGCCCCATACAGGATGGATTTAGCGATCACATATCGCTGCAACAACGACTGTCCTCACTGTTACAACGCCCGGCTGAGATCCTACCCGGAACTGAGCACCGTTGACTGGAAAAAGATAATCGATCGATTGTGGGATTTGAGCATTCCTCATTTAATCTTCACAGGCGGTGAACCAACACTAAGAAATGATCTTCCTGAATTGATAGCATATGCGGAAAGCAAAGGACAAATCACCGGCCTCAATACAAATGGCAGGAAACTATCTGATTCGTCTTATGTGGGTCAGCTTGTGGAAGCAGGGTTAGATCATATCCAGATAACCGTTGAATCTCACAACCCAGCTGTTCACGACAAAATGGTAAACCTCAAGGGCGCCTGGCAGCAGACTATCACTGGTGTAAAGAATGCTTTGAACAGCTCATTGTTTGTGATGACCAATACAACCATGCTGAAACATAATCAAGGCGGCATGGGAGAAACCCTGGATTTTCTGGCAGAACTGGGAGTTCCGACCATTGGTTTAAACGCATTGATCTATTCTGGCAGAGGTAAAGATGTGGGAACCGGATTATCAGAAGAAGAACTCAAGCCTCTCTTATCCCTCGCTCAAGAAAAAATCAAGTTATCCGGTCAGAAATTAATCTGGTACACACCTACTCTCTACTGCCATCTAAACCCACTGGAGATGAACCTGGGTATAAAAAGCTGTACTGCGGCACTTTATAATATGTGCGTCGAGCCGGATGGTGGAGTTATACCCTGCCAATCCTATTACAATCAATTGGGTAATATCCTGAACGATTCCTGGAAGTCGATCTGGGAACATGATCTTGCATTGGAATTGCGCGAGCGGCATTATGTCCCTGAGGATTGTAATACATGCAGTCTACTGGAAGAATGCGGAGCGGGGTGCCCGCTGGCTTATGCCGAACACCCCCGTAAAGTTTATCCCGTGATACCTTCGCCTTCATAATTATTCTGAAACCAACGGAACAATAAATCGCTATGGCAAATTTAATTACTTTATCCCGTTTTCCTCTTTTGTTTTTGTACCTTGCCTTGATGTATTTTGGTGGCGAGACTGCGCATCTATGGAATGTCCCATTAATTATCCTGATCTTTTCCTTTGACACCTTGGATGGCTGGGTAGCTCGCAAACGCAATGAGGCATCTCTGCTGGGAAGTGTGTTCGACATTGCTACTGACCGCACTTTGGAATATGTACTCTGGGTTGTGTATGCTCACCTGGGCTTAATCTCTGTCCTTGTTCCCATTATTGTTCTAATCAGGGGAACTTCAGTAGATGCAGTCCGTTCGATTGGCATGAAAGAAGGCGTCAGCGCTTTTGAACAGCTCCAATCACCTATCAATCGTTTCCTGGTCCGCTCCCGTTTCATGCGTGCGATGTACGGCACAGTGAAAGCTGTCGCTGCCGCCCTGCTAACCTTGTCTTACGCAATGCCCCCCGATGGTTCTGGTTGGACCAACCTGATTTACCAAGCAGCAATTGCTTTTACCTGGATAAGTGTCATTGTTTGTGTTATCCGGGGAGTACCGGTGTTAAGTGAAGGAATTAAATCAATCAGCTCAAAACAATTCGAATCAAAATAGACAGATATTTTTCCTGATATAGGTAACCACTATGGCCCTTCAAGGAATTCTTAACAGTAAATTTTCAGTACGGGTATCGATAATGATCGGCCGATATCTCTCCCCGAAGGTTGGGTACAAGGTCAGCCAATCAATTGCTTCCCTGGTATCCAGATTTGAGAACGCGGATATAACCAAAGCTATCCGCGCCAATCAATTTATAATCAATGGCGAGACCAATTCCCATCAGGAACTTGTCGAAAAAACAAAAATTGTCCTCGATCATGCGGGCAGATGTTACTATGATCTGAACCATTTTTTCAATAAACCTGAAAAGCTGGAATCCATGGTTCCGTATTCAGAGTCAATGAGGGATTTCATCAAGATTTGCCAGCAGGATCAGGGGTACATGGTAATCGCACCTCATCTCAGCAATTTTGATCTAGTGGTATGTGGATTGGTTCAGCACGGATTTAAAGGAAAAGTACTATCTTATCCCAACCCTGGAACCGGTTATCAGCTCCAGAATGAGATCAGGGCATCCTTCGGTATGGATATCGCGCCGTTGGGCGATTCTAGGTTTGAAGCTGAAATCGTCACCTTTCTGAAGAACGGCGGTGTCACCGCAACGGGGGTGGATCGTCCTGTCCCGGGAAGGAAAAAGAAGCATTATGTAAACTTCTTCGGCAAACCTAGCCCACTCCCCGTTGGATATATCACAACCGCGCTCGCAGCGGATGTGCCGGTGATTGCTGTCGCTGCCTATATGCTTCCCACTGGCCAGTATGGCTTACTGAATTCAGGACCAATCCCTCTCAAAAGGTACAAAAACAAGCTGGATGAAATCATTTTAAATACAGAAATGGTATTGGAAAAAATTGAGGAATTCATTCGGAAAGTTCCTGAACAGTGGTTAATGTTTTATCCTGTTTGGCCAGATTTACAGGACGAGAGAACATGATCTACCAACTTCTGGGTTTTGTATTGCTTTTAGTCGGCTGCGCCCATTTATTCACTGGCGTTAAAACATGTGAAACCCAAATTGTTCACAAGGTGCAGAATTTATTTAAGAACAAACCCTGGCTTACAATATTTCAGGAAATCTGGTTTTTTGGACGGACATCATTTGCAGTTGTTTCTCTGCTGCTATTAATCAGCCTTAAATGGAAAATGGGGGCAATTGCCTTATTGGTTTTCCTGATTACCGTCGGTATAGAAAACATTATAAAGAATACCTTTAATCGTCCCAGACCTTATACCGCTCATCCGGATATTAACATGCTCCAACCCAGCACCCCTGTTGACCCATCTTTTCCCAGCGGAGATACTTTGCGGATTTGGTACCTTGCTCTGATCCTTCCTGTAGCTGCCGGCGACAGCGGTCTTTTCCTGGCTGCTTTCTTGCTGCTGGCGATTCTTGTAACATTGGGAAGGATGATCCTGGGAGTTCATTACTTAACAGATACGATTGCAGGGATAGGACTGGGCATATTGGGGGCGGGAACAACGCTCTGGCTGTGGCATTTTTTACAACTTTTATGACCTGGAAACTTGTCTTTTCTTGAATCTAAAAGGAGCTCGGGATGGATTTTGAACAATTGATTCAACAGCGATATAGCTGCCGCCACTACTCACCTGCACCGGTGGACGACCAGCTTTTAGATAAAGTGCTGAATGCAGCCCGGTTGGCGCCAACTGCAGCCAATAAACAGCCCTTTCAAATCATTATTATTAAAACCGAAAATAAAAAAGAAGATTTACTAAAAATATACAACCGGGATTGGTTTGTACAAGCGCCGTTTATCTTAGCTGTTTGCAG
>CBDVDO010000001.1:0-22327 GCA_965372765.1 uncultured Anaerolineales bacterium | reverse complement strand
TGTTCATCCTGGCTATCATGCTTTTGAAAGACGGAGCACGTGTGTTGACTCCGCTGATCCAGAACACCTTCAAAATCACTAATACTGCCAACAGTCTCGGGTTTGGCTGGTTATTTTCCTACTTTATCATGAGCGGCTCCCCGGTCGCAGCCGCATCCCTGGCTTTTTTCGACAGCGGAGTGGTCAGTAAATTAGGCGCCTTTGCGATGATTACTGGCAGCCGGTTGGGCGCCAGCTTCATTGTACTTATGATCGGTTTCCTGTACGTGCTGAAGGGCCGTGACCGTGCAACCAGCTTGAGCATGGGATTGTTGTCCTTGAGTATCACAGGGTCAACATATATACCAGCATTCTTCCTGGGAATCTTCTTCCTGCAAACAGGTCAGCTTGACAGAATACAATTCAACCGCGGCGCCTTGCTTCATTCTACAACCGATCTCCTGGTTACACCGATTACAGATTTTATATCAGGGATTTTTCCTCAGTGGGTCGTTTTCTTCATTGGCTTGGGGATCATCTACTTCAGTTTTAATCTCTTCGATAAATGTCTTCCCCAAATGGCAATCAAAGAAAGCCAGGTGGGATGGGCTTCACGCCTTGTATATCGCCCGGTTGTAATGTTTTTGTTCGGAGCTCTCATCACCTTAATCTCGATGTCCGTCAGCGTCTCGTTAAGCATCCTCGTTCCACTGAGCAACCGCGGTTTCATCCGCCGCGAAAACGTGTTACCCTATATTATGGGTGCTAACATCACCACCTTCATTGACACCTTGCTAGCAGCTGTTTTGCTTGGCAATCCCTCTGCCTTCACAATTGTTTTTGTTCAGATGCTAACCATCACCCTGGTCTCCATGATCATTTTAATCTTTTTTTATCCGCGCTACCAAAGGATGAACCTGAATTTCTTAGCCTGGGTCACTGAGAATAATCGGAATCTGGCAGTCTTTCTAATAATCATTTTTTCAATACCCATCCTACTGGTCTTGATCTAAAATACGAGGTGAATTATCCATGCGTACTTTGATTGTCATCAATAATTCCCCCCATGATGAGGGAGTGTTCCAATACAGCGCTCAAATCATCGCTAAATCCAACATAGAATCAACCATCATGATGATCATCCCCAAAAAACAGGGCAAGGCTCTGCAAAACGCGGAAATCATCCTTGCTCAAGCCCAAGATCAACTGGGAAAAAATAAACTGAGAAAAATAGTCCGGGTTGGCTCGCCTGAAAAAGAGATCATCAAAGAAACGAAAGCCGGAGAATATGAACTATTAATCCTAGGATGCTTGTCCTCCCGAAGGTCCGATTGTCTTTCCCCCGGGTCAAGCCTTACCCAGATTGTTGAGGGAGTTCCTTGTTCTACTTTAATTGTCAGAGAGAAGGCAAACCGAGTTAAAAGTGTTTTGCTCTGCGATAGTGGATCTGAATCTGCCCAATCAACCAGGGATTTTACGGCGCGATTGGTAAATCTAATTGAAGGAGAAGAACAGATCACGATTCTACACGTTATGTCCCAGATTAGCGCAGGGCCCGGAATCCGGGGAGAACAATTACGATCAGATGCTGATGGATTAATCGATGCCCATTCCCCTGAAGGCGAACTTCTTGAGCGGGACATAGAGGAACTGAAAAGTACAGGGGTTGACACCGACCCAAAAATCCGTCATGGATTAGTTGTGGATGAGATATTGGAAGAAGCCAGGTATGGCGAATATGATCTGGTCATCATCGGGGCCCATATTCCTGTTGGCTGGCGGAATTTTTTACTGGATAATATAGCCCGAAAGATCGTAACCCAAATTGACCGGTCAATTCTAATCGTCAAACCAAAACCGGATTTCTGACCCATTTGATAATTTCGCGTGATTTATTCAAGGATAGGCTATCTGTCTTTTCGCCTTTGATAGCAGGAGCATAACAAAACAGGGGAGAAAAAAGCTCAAAGCCCAGGAAGTTATTCTAGACTGAATACTTGATGAAGAAGGTTACAGCAATTGCACAAATAGTTTTATCGTTCTCACCCCCCAGGCATTAACTATCAAATCAACCCATTGTCTATTCATTTATTTAGGCCTAACGGTTAAGTCTTGTCTGAATCGATCATCAATCCATACCCTAAACCAGGCACAGTTATCAGATATTTCGGATTCGAGGAATCCTTTTCAATTTTGCTTCGCAATCGATGGATCATCTGTCTCAACATATCGTGATCTCCCCCCATGGGTCCCCAGACATACCCAATTATTATTTCCTTCGTCATCACCTGTCCAGCATTGATCAGTAAATATTGAAATAATCTATCTTCAAGCGGAGCAAGAGTAATTGGGGGTTGATTATTGATTGTGATCTCTCTTCTTGAACCCTCGTAGGTCAATTCTCCTATTTGGCGCACAGATAGACCGGTTCGATGACCCACTCTTCTTAATACCGCATTTACCCGGGCGATAAGCTGTCTTGGGCTGAATGGTTTAACAATATAATCGTCAGCGCCAATTTTTAAACCTTCGACGATGTCATCTTCTTCACCTCGTACTGTCAACAAGATGATTGGCACATCTGACTCCTGGCGAATTTTTTTACATACCTGAAATCCGTCCATTTTTGGCATGTTGACATCCAGGATGATAATATCAGGAGTTTCCTCGGACCACTGCTGAAGCGCTGATTGCCCATCATAGGAAAAAACAATGTCAAACCCTTCTCTCCGTAATGTAAAAGCTACCACATCAGCAAGAACTCGATCGTCATCAACAATCAACGCTTTCATTTTTCAAACGCCTTCCTCATAAAGGGGAAGAGTCAAGGAAAAAACTGCCCCCCCTTGAGACTGATTCTCCACTTGAACTTCTCCACCGTGAGCTTTAATGATTTCTTTTACCACTGAGAGCCCCAGCCCTGCGCCCACATCCGAATAGCTTTCAGCTGAATCTAACCTCACAAAACGCTGAAATATAAAATTTCTCTGATTAACAGGGATTCCAGGACCCTGGTCAATGACTTTCACATCAACCCATTTCCCCTTTGATTCTACTTTGATTGTGATTCTCCCTTGATCGGGTCCATATTTGATTGCGTTTGACAACAGGTTAACCAGGACCTGAACGATCCTGCGTTGATCGGCTCTAACGATAAGTTTTTCTGCTGGAAGATCCACATACAAATGCTGGTTATATTTTTTCATCAACGGCTGCATTGTGGTAACGGCTGACGCTATGATTTTCCCCAGGTCAGCCCGGCGGGGAGAGACCTTAAACTGTCCCGCTTCAATACTTGCGCTTTCGAGAAGATTATCCACAAAAGTCTGCAAACTGACGATCCCCAGGTGAAGAGAGGTTAATAATTCCTGGAGCTCTTCGCCTGAAAGATCTTGGGATGTGTCATGAAGGAGTTCAATCGATGCCAAAAGGGCGGATAGAGGAGTTTTAAATTCGTGGGCAATATTAGAAATAAAGATACCCAATAATCTATGTATCGCATACTCATCACTAATATCACGAAAAACTAGCGCCACCTGGTCATCTCCCATTTCTACCGGAGTCAATTCCGCACCGGTTACCGCCAGAGTTGCATTTTTCCCATCCGCCAAAATAACATCGATATTCTGGCGTTGTCCCGGTTTGGGTATGACCTGGCTGAATCTCAAGTTCGACTCCGGCAGCAGGAAGACCAAATCACAGTCACGTTTCAGGATATCACTGCTCTCCCAACCAGTGATTTTTTCTGCCCCCGGGCTGAAAAATGTAATCATATTCGCTGAATCCAGTGTGATGATCCCTTCAACAATCGAGGCCAACAAGTGTTCAACCCATTTTTTTTCCAAGCGCAAATAGGTCATTGTTTCTAACAAATCTCTCCGGGCATTTTCCAAGGCATTGGCCACCTGTGAGATTTCCCAAACCGAAGTATTGATCTTCACTACCCCTGAAAGATTATCCTGACTAAAATCGTCTGCAATATCAGCAAGCTGAACCAGGGGTCTACTAATCTGTCTGGCAATAAGAATTCCGATCAACGAAACAACTACGGCTATAGCAGCTATGCTTAATAATAATATTCTGAGCAGATTAATCTGGGTATTCTGAATATCAGAAATGCTCAACATGATTTCAGCCCGGGCAAAATCACTTTCGGCAAGCTGAAACTGGGTGGATATATAAGGGGTTCCATTGACATTAAAGTTGTAACCTCTCTCAATCACTTGAATGGGTGCAAGAACACTCTCCAGATCACTTCTTACAAGGGGAACTTCTTCCGAGAAAAGGCTGTTTGCTATCAGGTTGTCACCTACCCAAACAATATGTTCTAAACCTGTTTTCTCTTTCATGTCCATTAAGAACACACCATCAATCCTAACCCCAACGATCACATCCTTTTCCCAACCTGGAATTGGACTCGCAGATGAAAGCCACAATTGTGAACCTTCAGCTTGGGAAACTGCATGAAAACCGGGAGATAGAAAATCACGGCAGAGAGTTTCCCGGGAAAGAGGAATCGTCGATGTTACCTCATCTTGTCCTGAATCACAGATAGCAATCAGATCAAGCAATGTGCCGTTTTGTAAAATCTTTAGATAATTACGTAAGTCATCCCGATCACCATTGACAAATAGTTCCTGAATGGTCGGACGCTGGGCTGTTAGCAAAGCCAAATTATTAATTTGGTTTTGCTGCGCCTGAAAAAGAGCCTGGGTGGTTTTTTCCCCCTGATAGATTTGCGTCCATGCTTGCTGATTCAGCTGGGACCGAATCACCCATCCGGCCGGGAAACCAACAGCAGTCGCGATAATCACCACTACAGCGATTAAGGTTAACATTATTTGAAATTGGAATCGCCCCAACCACTTAAAATTTTTCATCTCAATATCATTTTACACCATCCTTTATCCACCTGCTTTGGGTTAAGGTTCCAATTATCAAAGCCTCTCAAGGAATCCATCGTCTCTCATTTCCAGATAAGAATAAGGAAAAAAACCTCACAATCTGATATCCTGTCCATGATTGCTGTAATAATTAAAACAAACCAGTTGGTACAATTTGTCTTAATATGAACCTGATCAATCTCCGCGACAAAAATCTATTAGCCGAGTATTTCCGAAAGGATCCCTTCCTCCATCTATACAGCCTGGGAGACCTGGATGATTTCTTCTGGTCAAAAACCACCTGCTATGGAGTCTTCAGCGGTAAATCCGCAGACAAGGTAGTCCTGGTATACCATGGTGGAGCAATGCCTGTCCTGCTGGCGTTGTCACAACCCGGCCAGCTGGATAAGGAATATATCAACCAGCTCATTAAACTACTGCCTGACAAATTTTATGCTCATCTCAGCCCCGGCCTAGAAAAGTCGTTTTCAAGTATATTTGAGATCTCTGATTTTGGCGGCCACTACAAAATGGGGCTCCAGGATCCATCCCGGATCGAAAAGGTTAATACCGAAAACACCTATCCGCTCACAGAAATTGACCTGGAAGAAATCCAATCTCTTTATCAATCAAGCTACCCTGGCAACGCATTTGATCCACGGATGTTGTTGACCCGTCAATATATCGGTTACCGAATAAACGGCAAGCTGATCAGCATCGGGGGTGTTCACGTTTATTCCCCTACCTTCCGGGTAGCTGCCCTGGGAAACATAACAACCCATCCTGAATACAGAAACCAGGGGCTGGGGAGGACAGTAACGGCAAAACTTTGTCTATCTCTCCAGGAGAATGTTGACGTTATCGGACTCAATGTCAAACAGGATAATTTTCCAGCTTTAAGTCTGTACCGATCCCTCGGATTCGAAATTTCAGCTGATTATGGGGAATTTTTACTAAAAAAGCGGTCTTTAACCCCAAAAACCCCCTAAAATAAGGGGGAAATCAGAACTTTTTAAGGTAAAGGGGTTACAATAAGAGAGAAGAACGATCATCTTCCTCCTCGACAGAATCAAAGCGTAATCAATGATCCTTTCAATGAATAGTGAGATGATTATTTAACCCGGGGTGTTCACGCCTCGTCACAACAACTGTTGGGCGGTTTATAACGTATCAAAGATAAAGGAGATGTCATGGCTTTCACTTTTACAAATTCTAAAGGCAAGACCTATATCTTGCATGGAAATACCAGGGTACTGAAAAGCGGAAAAGAATCAACACTCTACTACTTTGCAAAAGAAGAAAAACCAGGGAAAGCTCTCGACAGCGTTCCTGCAGGGTATGTGGTTTCTGAAAGCAAAAATGGATTGCCCGTACTGAAGAAGGGATAATAAAAAAATAAATTAACAAACTGGATCATTCTGATCCTAAAGAAACAAAAACCTTGTCAGTATTCTACGCAGAAAGTATCCGCCCAACAACGGTGATCTGTTCTTTCCCGCCAATGAAATTTCTGACAAGGTTAATTTTTTTTAAGGGTCCTGCCATAATACTGCTTATTCCCCCACAGTAATATACATTTTTATATCTTCATAGGTTGATGGCCCAATCCCGGGGACTTTTTGGATCTCCTCGATCCTGGTAAACGTGTGTTCCTCCCGGTAAGATATGATTTTTTCTGCTGTGACTGGACCAATTCCCGGCAAAGTTACCAGTACTTCCAAAGACGCCTGGTTAATATTGATCAGAGAGATCAATTCCCCGGACTCTGACAAACCAACAGTTATTTCACCATTTTCTGTGCCGGAATTGCTTTCAGCGCTATGATAAGGGACAAAAATATGGCTTCCGTCTTCCAGCAATGCAGCCAGGTTAATTGAACCCGGCCTGGCATTTTCTGTAAATCCCCCGGCTGCTTCCACTGCGTCCGCAACCCGGCTGTGAACCGGCAAAGAATAAACACCGGGAAGCAGTACCGCGCCATCCACATTTATCACTACAGGAGCTGATGTGGGCGGGGGGCGCAGCAAAATAGCCCTTCCGGATTTGGGTTTAGAAACCAGCAGTATCAGCCCGGCACATAACAAGCCGAACAGAGCCCCGATTAAGAGATCCCACCATTTATTAAACATGTTCGCGATTGGTAAACCTTGTTATTTCCCCACTTCCAAACTTAACCCGAGACGCTGTTCTTCTGGATCCAGGTGAATAATCTCCACTGCAACTTTTTGGTTCTCCTCCAGCACATCCCAGGGTGATACCTGATCTTCATTGTCCCCCAATTCGGAAACATGGATCAAACCATCCACGCCTTCCTCTAACTGGACAAAAGCTCCATAAGAAACAATATTTTTCACTACTGCCTCAACTATTTGTCCCTGATGATATCGTTCGGCGATAGTGTCCCAAGGATTGGGGCACATCTGTTTTAAACTGAGAGCCACCTTATTTTCTTCCCGGTCAATATTCAAAATAAAGACTTCAAGTTCATCTCCTACAGCGACCACATCTGAAGGATGGTCCACTCTACCCCAGGAAAGCTCTGAGATGTGGATTAATCCTTCCATACCTCCCAAATCCACAAATGCCCCAAAGTCAGTCAGTGTAGTCACAATGCCGGGAATGCAGGTGCCTTCTTCAAGGGCATCCAGAAGTTTTAACCTCGTACCAGGCTCTGCCTGCGCTGCGCGTTCCGACATCACTACCCGGCAGCGATCTTTATCATATTCAATAATCTTCAGAGAAACAATTTGGTGCAGGTATTCCTTCTTTTTGTATCCTGCCAGCAGGTGAGAGGCGGGAACAAACCCATTGATTTTTTCCCCCTGGACTAACAAACCACCCTGGTTACAACCGACTACCTTCAACTGAAGGATTTCATCCTGTTGGTACAATCTTTCGATATAGGTCCAGTCATTTTCCAGTTGGGTTAAATTGACCAGATCCGGGATGCGGGGTTCAGAGGAAGGCAGGGAGTCTTCTTGAAATTCTGCGCATATAAACCCATCATCTCCTTCAGATAAAGCAGCCTTCCACCACGCATCTCCCAAATGGAGAGGTTCGCTTGGTATCTTTTGTGAATGATCCTTTTGAACCATTAATAATCCTTGTCAAACTTTTGGCGAGCAAAATTCATTGTAACATTTTTTTCACATTTTCTGAAGTAGTTTCTTTACTTTCTTCACGGGCTTGTTTCTCCATTTCCAGAATCGTTTTTGCTACAACCTCTATAGCAACCTTCTGTTTACGGTAAAGATTCGCTTCAGACATAGCCAGGCGTTTGGCTACATCCCTGACTTTTTGTCCTTTTAGAAATTTCATATCCAAAATGTTGTACAAAACCCAATCCAGGGTAAACCGCCTGGTTCCTTCCGGGCGAATCTTGTCAATTGCCTCTCTTAATATAAATCGGACAGCCTTTACAGAGATCCCGTCATGTTCCTCCAGCGCGTTCTGTGTAACTTCAAGCTGCAGCAGCGGGCTTTCCGAGAGATGCGGTCCCCCCCAGTAATCCGAAAGCGCATCCCTTACCCATCCAGTCAAGGTGCCCTCGTCCAGAATGAAATCATTCGCTGCTGTAGTGAGCACACGGGTTCCATCAAATCGGGAAGCTGCTCTTAAACTCTGGATCCTGTTCATCTGAGGAGTTAAATCTTCGATAGAAGTAAAAATCTGCTGTTGGAAATTTCTATCTTCCAGCGCTTGATATGCTCGTTGAATTAATATTTGGAAGGCTTCTTTCTGGTCTCCATGGAACTCCTCCCCGGGGATCTCCACTCCCACCAATCCCAACAAATCGTCTGGTTCAGCTTCACTGAATACAGGAATGATCCAATACTCTCCCCAGGAGAAAAGCTCAAACTGTCCAATTTTGTCTTCAGTGGTAGCAACTTCTAGGATGTTTTGGGATAAGTCCTCTTCGTCAAATCCTACCTGGCCTCCTACAGAAACCAGAAATTCCACCCCTGTTTTATTAAAAGAAGCCGTAAATGCTTTCTGGACCTGTAGGCGGTCGCATATCGCTGCCAGCACTGATTCAAGTAACTGTTTTAGATCATCGGTCGTAAATAATTTTGCTTCCAGATTCTGGACCATGGCCAGATTGTTTTTCTCTTCACCAAAAAGAAACCAGCGCTCCCACATTGGCGAAAACATAGTGATTAAATACTGCATGAGTAAAAAAGTGCCTGCCATGACAACAGGAGCAAAAACCGCAAGCGGTTCACCTATTCTCCTGGCCAAAGTAGTTAATGCCAGGACCGTGCTGACTGTGATGGGTCCTCTCATCACCCATTTAATCAGTCTCCTTTTTACTACTCGATCAGGCCAGGGAACACCAAAAAACGCGACAGCGTAAGCCATGATAATGATTAAACCGGATACCAATATATTGCTAGCAACAGCTACTGACCAGAACACATAGGGATGAATGGAGGCAAATGCTGATCCAAACAGCAGATAAGGGAAAGAACCCAGGGCAGGCGCCAGGGCGCCTATAATCAAGTATCTCATTCTTCTGCGGCCGGTCCGGGTTCTAGTCCGGTGATACGCTCGCTGAAAACTGATCCAGGACCAGATCATACTCAGTACGTAAAAAACAGAAAATACCCAGGTCAGGTTTGTCTTTTCCAGGTGCGGAGCAACTACATTTTCAGTGACCAGAGGCCCTACCAGTAAATAATATGGAATTGTCAGCAGAAATATTCCAGAAATGATAAAGGTCGCTTTAACCAGTTTTGTCCGCCGTCCGCGGGATGGACGGCCTGTTGTGGCCAACACGGCATCTGACAATAATACGTAGGCTGATGGCAAAAAGATGATGCCAATCCATTGGATTTGGTACCAACGCTCGACCCAGGTAAGAGTACTGACTACACCTGCAACTGACTCCCCCACAAAAACAATCACCACACATGCCATGATGATGGCAGATGAACGGGCAACTTTATCCTTTAGATTAAATGTTAAAGCATAGAGAAGCAGAGAAAAAGCGGTAATTGAGATACCAGCTTCCAGCAGTTGATTAAGCGTCTGTAATACACTCAAGAAGTTCATATATAAGAGGAAAAGAAAATGGCTATCTCCTGATCGCGATAATATTGATCATTGTAGCCGGAAAATTCAAAGCCCAATTTGTATGCAAACTGAATGGCAGGATAATTTTTAGGTTGCATTTCCAGAGTTAGACGATGAATGCCTTTTTTCCCACACCAATCCTGGGCAGTTAAAACCAACGCGCTGGCGATCCCGTTTCGCCTGTAAATCCGATCCACTGTCAGGTCCTCTACCCAGGCGCTGGCTGGGGCGAGTCCCAACCTGACACTGATATAGCCTCGAACTATCCCGTCTTCTTCTGCCAATAGCAAAAGGTCCCGCTTGGTCCAATCATCTAGCATTCTGTGGGGAATACGCGGGTAATTGACATGCACCTCACGGGGCAAGCGGACTTCCCGGAAAGATACCTGGGTCTGTATATCTGTAAGATCCAGCGTCATCTGCCAGACATGTCCGGTTGCGTAATTATGATCTAAGGAGATCATCTTCGGTATATCAGTAGATATTACGGGGCGGATATCGATTTTAGCCATAAATCCTTCCGGGGTTATTCACTGGGAGGTTCAATGTACAAATACACAGCGCAAGGTTCCCGTTGAATACCTTGATTATCGATCACAACCAGGCGCAAATAATAATTGCCAGACTCCAATTGAGTTGTATCCCAAAATCCCAACACCTGATCGTTTTTGGGAGAATCTCCTGCCTGAATTGTCAGCCAGGTATCTGTACCTGCTCTGGAAATCTCAAATTTATAAAAACCAAAATCAGCGATGTTCGCCGTACCTTCCACTTCAACGATATCCTTAACGGTGGAATTGTTTTCCGGGAAAGTAATCATGACTTCATCTGGAATACATCCAGGTTGGATGACCTCAGTTCCTGGCAGGGGTGTTTCCAGAGCACCAGCAGGCGTAACCGTCTTTACGTCCAGGATTATGGTCGGTGAAGCTAATAAATCGAGTGTAGCAGTCGGCAATGGTTCCACCCCAGGCATGGCAGGTATGATAAAAGAGACCAGTCCAAATTCTGCTGTTACCAGGAAAAGTAAAACCACCAGCAGTGCAGTCGAGCGGTTTAATCTCCCCTGAGCACTTTCTTTTTCCAATCCGAATGCCGCAGCCCGCAATTCTTCCCAAGCGCTATAAAATTTACGAAGCTGCCATACTGTAAATATTCCCAGTACGAAATAGATCAAAAACTCAAGTTCTTTCAGGTAACGCAAAATTTCAATCATTAAATATTCTGCTGTTTATTCAAAGTCTGTTTAAGGTCCATTGACAAATTGGTAATTAAAGGGGAAAAACGCCCTTCTACTTGCCGGGGGCTGGATTTATAACGCTTTCAGGATTCCACGGATTAGTTTCATCATTTTGGGCGCCAATAATTTCCCGGTCTCAATCACTTCCTCATGGGTTGTCTCTGCTTCCCCATACAAACTGGATTGGTTTGTGATTCCTGAGATTCCCAGCACTCGCTGACCGCCATGATTGGCTACAATCACTTCCGGAACTGTTGACATGCCTACCGCATCAACGCCAGCGTTAAGCAGGAACCTTAAGTCCGCAGGGGTTTCAAAAGTTGGACCTGCTAAACAAACATAGACACCCTCATACAGGGTTATATCTAATTCTTTTGCTACTTTCCGGGCTATCTCATTCAAGTTCCGATCATAAGCTTGGCTCATATCAGGAAAGCGGGTACCGAATTCGTCCAGGTTTGGACCTCGCAGGGGATTTGGGCCCGCCATGCCCAATAAGTTTAAGTGATCAGTAATTAACATTGGATTTCCGGGATTAAAATCCTGATTTATCCCGCCTGCAGCATTGGTAACTACCACGATTTCGATCCCTAAACGCTGCATAACCCTGATAGGCAGCGTGACCTGGCTCATTTCATAACCCTCATAATAATGAATTCTGCCATTCATGACCAGGACTTCTTTTCCTTCTAATTTTCCAATAACCAACTCTCCGGCATGCCCTTCTACTGTTGATAAAGGCCAGCCTGGAAGCTCATGGTAGGGGATAATCGTGGGATCTTGTACGGATTCTGATAAAGGCCCAAGACCTGACCCTAGAATTAATCCAATTACCGGTTGAATAGCTATTCTGCCCCGAATCTCATCTGCTATCCGGTCCATATCTTCGATCGTATATTTGATCTTCATTGCAATACTATCCTTTATTCTGCCTTCAAAGCGATTCCTCTAATTATAACATCAGGCCAGTTTCAATCCTGACATGTCCTCTGGCAGGTTTGATGTTATAAACAACAATCCGGTTAATGGCTCAGGACAATACGTCTTCAAAAGCCCGGATAACCTCTTCAATATCTTGATCGTCGATCCAGATATGAACCACCATTCTGAACTGCCGCTCTCCTGTAACACCAACCAGGACTCCCTTATCCTTCAATTTCAATGCTGTTTCCTCTGCATTCAGGAGCAACTCCCCGGCGAGGTTGACATACACCATATTAGTTGGCGGTTTCTCATACTCGAGGGTCAGCCCTTCAATACTCCCTAAACCCCGGGCAAGGGCTGCTGCCCGTTGATGGTCCTGAACCAGAAGGGGTAGATTTTTTTCCAGGGCATACAATCCTGCGGCGGCGATCATGCCTGCCTGCCGCATACCACCCCCTAGCATCTTGCGTGTTTTTCGAGTCCGTCTAATGAATGCTGCCTCACCGCACAACACTGATCCCACCGGAGCTCCCAAACCTTTACTGAGACAGAACATAACAGAATCTACAGGTTCAACAAGTTCAGCTGGATTCACTTTGAGGGCAGCTGCGGCGTTAAAAATTCTCGCCCCATCTAGATGAAACTTTAATTGATACTCTTTAGCAATCTCTCCTACCTGCCGGGTATATTCCCCGGTCAGGGCAACGCCACCACAGCGGTTATGGGTATTTTCAAGGGTTATTAACCGAGTTGGCGGATCATGAATATCATCCCTTCGTATGGCTTTCCGTATATCTGCTAACCCTATAGTGCCATCTTGCTGATTGGAAAGGATATGTGACTGAATGCCTCCCAGGGCGGCGATTCCCCCTACCTCATATAAAAATGTATGGGCTTGATCGCCCAGTATGATTTCACTTCCACGCTCGCAATGAGTCAGGATGGCAGCCAGATTTCCCATGGTGCCAGAAGGAATAAATAATCCTGCTTCTTTTCCCAGCAGCCGGGCAGATTCTTCCTCCAGTAAATTTACTGAGGGATCTTCTCCATAAACATCGTCTCCAACTTCAGCCTTGGCAATCACTTCGCGCATTTCAGGGGATGGTTTGGTTACTGTGTCTGAACGAAGATCAATCATTTATTGGGCTCCTTCCGTGTTGATTCTTAATAAGTCCAAAACCTCAAACAACTCACTTGCCAGAGGGGCTTCAAAGGTTCTTTTTACCCCTTCTCCCGGAATTAGAATCGAAAGCCGGAAAGCGTGTAAAAATTGCCGCTGGATTTCTATACTGGGCTTTTTCCTCCCATAAACGGTATCTCCAACAACCGGACAGCCGAGAAATGCCATATGAACCCTGATTTGATGGGTCCGCCCGGTGAGGATAGAAATTTTTATAAAAGTATGTTCGGGAAATACTTCCTGGGTAAAGTACTCGCTGATGGCTTCTTTCCCATCGCGTTCCAGTGCTGGAGCCATACGCTGACGGAATTTTGAATCCCTTCCGATTGCCACTTCCACTCTGCCCTGGGGGGTGGGGGGCCGGCCGTCTACTAGCGCCAGGTACTGTTTATCTACGCTGCGAGCCTGGAATTGACTCTGCAGGAACTGGTGCGTCCGATCGTTCTTTGCGAGCATGATAACACCCGATGTGTTCTGATCCAGGCGATGAACCAAACCCGGTCTTTTTATCCCGCCTACCCCCTCAATCTCCGGAGCATACCCCAAAACAGCCTGGACCAGGGTTCCTGACGAGTGACCAAGTGCCGGATGCACAACCATACCAGCGGGTTTGTTAACAACGACCAAATCATCGTTTTCAAATAATATATCGAGGGGAATGTCCTCTCCAATAAGCGAGGTGTCCTTCGCGGGAGGTATGGTAACTTCCACCTCTGCGCCTGGATTCAACAACTCTGCTTTTTTATAAATTGGAAATCCATCTACATTTACCCCCCCCTCAGAGATCAATTTTTGGATATAGGAGCGGGAATATTCTTCCAGGTGTTCCGCTAAAAATTTATCGAGTCGAAGTTCTCTTTCAGTTTGATTAAGAAGGATAATCGTCTCTTCACTCATCCTTTGCTTTTCTCTCCTCTATCCACATCCCTACCAGCAATACTACAACCCCCATCGTTATGCATGAATCCGCCACATTAAATACGGGAAACCTTCCAATCGAGATAAAATCTGTGACAAACCCGCGATACAACCTGTCGATCAAATTTCCCGCTGCGCCTGCCATCTGTAAACTCAAGGCAAGCCGAAAATAATAATCTTCGGCAGGGATCTGAGGAAAATAAAACAAGATCATGGTGATAATAAAAAATGCCAGTACTAAAAAGACCCCATTCATTCCCTGAAAAATTCCAAATGCGGCGCCAGTATTATGCCAATTAACAATCCGGACATAGGGTGCTAACCATTCTACGGGCATCCATATTTCATTAAAAGATAAGTTCGCTCGGATCAGGGATTTTGTCCATTGATCCAGGACAATTAACGAAATTGATATAGGCAGCAAAAAAGTATACGCTTTGAGATATTTTTTCAATATGGCCTCCATTTCGGAATAATTACCCCATTTTACCGTACAAATTCAACGGTACCCAACATTATTCCATCCGCCTGTACCGGTGTTGATACAATGCACCCAGGTGATTATTGGCTTCAGGTGGGGAAAAACATTGATCGGCCTGGAAAGTACATGCTATAATCTTCGAAGGTGAAACCAAGATGAATGAGCCAGTTCTTGTCCTAAACGGCAATTATGCTCCTATCAATGTTTGCACAACCCGGCGGGCGATGGGATTAATCCTGATCGGCAAGGCCAACCTGGTAATGGACGGGCGCGGGATAGTACGAACGGTCTCTAAAACATTCCCTAAACCTTCTGTCATCCGCTTACACCACGTAATAAAACGGCCCAGGCCCAGCGTAAAATTATCCAAACGAGAAATTTTCAGGCGGGATCAGTATAGATGTCAATACTGCGGTCAGCTTGCCAAAACACTTACCGTGGATCATGTTCTTCCACAGCACCTGGGTGGAGAATCCAATTGGTCAAATCTAGTTACCGCCTGTGCTGCCTGTAATCATCAGAAAGGGGGATATACCCTGAAGCATTCCGGTTTAAAATTGCGAAAAAAACCCCAACAACCACCGGGGTCTGCTGTCTATCTTTTCCGGAAATATCTAAACATATACCAGGAATGGGAACCTTTTATCCAGGGCTGGTAATCAGAATCCTGTTATTTTACAAAATCAATTTCCATAAAATCTTCCGCCAGGGTTACCTCTCCGGGGAAGGTTTTTTTTGCTTCCTCAGTGATCGATTCGACTGTTTTATCGCCGTAGATTGAATAATGAATCAGGTAAAGCTTGCCAACCTTGGCCTGGGATGCAATCTCTCCGGCTTGAGCAGACGTGGAATGTCCCTCATAAGGACCTCCAGCTTCGTGAATTAATATGTCCGCGCCGGCTGCCAGATGAACAATTTTAGGGTGGGGATTGGTATCACTGGAGTAGGCAGCAACAAACTTATCCTTAATGCTTTCAATCCGCAGTCCAATAGTGGGTATCAAGTGATCCCCGGGAGATGAGTGAATCCTGAAATCTTGATTCTCCAGCACTAATGTCAATTTTTCCGCTGGCAGTGTGTTAAAAGAAACCGGGTACATGTTCTGCCAATCGCCTAAATCAAATAAGTCCAACATTTTTTCCACTCTGGAAATTGTATGCTGAGACCCATAAATCCTGAACTCCTTTTTTCTTCCCAAAAGCCACATATCCATCAGTAGATTTGGAAGTCCTGAGACATGATCCGCATGAAAATGAGTAATTATCAAATCACTCAGGTCTTCAAAGTGAATTCCTGCCTTCCGTAATCTAAGGATTGGATTTGACGCACAATCCACCAGGATGGATGACTGCTCCCCCTGTATGACCAGGTAAGTGTTTTCATGTCCTTCGAAGGCGACAGCGCTGGCCGTACCCAGGAATATTAGTTTGGCCATATAGATCTCCTTGTAATAACAGCTGAAAAATATTTCATTGACCGAAAATTTTCAAGGCAACCAGGGGTGTAATATACACCTCAATAAATGCGGCTGCCAACAGCAGTGGGAAAATAACCAATAACATAATACGTGTCCAATCGGCAAGAGTTCTTACCCAGGCTTCTCCAATCTTATACTCCTCGTTGGGAGTAACCAGTATCAATCCCAAGCGAATTATCAAAGCCCCGGCAAGAATGATTGCTGGGATTTCAAAGATCCCATGGGGTATCACAAAACCAAACAGGAATTTCCAGGGAGACAATCCAGTTTGACCTGCAATCCCAGTGAAATAACCAATAATACTGAACGGGAAAACAAGGGTGATAATTCCTAACACGCCAAAGGAAAAAATGCCCATTAAACTGGCCAGTGCTATCGCCCGCAAGTTATGAAATAAGATTATACCTGCGCCCTGAATTGAGAAGAACCGGATGGGACCAATTTCTTCTATCCCGGTAACAAGTCCTTCTTCAAGATTCTCCCAATCCAGCAAGTCTGCCGGGATTGAAAAGACCTCCGCCTGGGCACTGCCGATCAGAGCACCTCCAAGAGTAAATAGCAGTGCAAGCAGAATGGACCATTTCAGTGATTTCAGCGTACCCCAGACATTCATCCGCCACCATGCCCGGAACGGACCCGGCACACCGATAAATGCGGACTTAAACACCAGCCAGGCCCACTGCAGGTTTAAAGTATCGAGTTCTCTGCCTAATAATTCTTCCCGGTTAAAGTGAGCAATCCCGGTTCGGATTAATAACCAGGCTACAAGCGCCTGCCCAAAAATTGCGTACCAAAGAACGTGATATCTCGCCCAGAACATGATCATGCTCTCGCCTACCAGAAGCAGTGCCATGGGGATGATAATAAATGATGCCAGTAGATTCGCAGCCCGGACAGAAGTTGTTTGAGATGAAATAACTACTGCTCCGCTAACCATCACCAAGGATTGAACTGTGGCCAGAGCAACCACCTGGATTAACAGGGTTGTGTCAGGTATCCATCCTACCTGCCGGTATACCCCTACCAGGTAAACACTGATAGCCAAATAACTGGCAATTAGCGGGGGAAACATCACAGCCATCAACTTTCCCAGGTAAAGTTGGACATCCGACAATGGACTGCTGAGCAGCGGTTCAATGCTTCTTCTCTCTTTTTCCCCTACAAAACTTTCCAAAGCAATTACCAGAGAAACCGAGATCGGGAAAAACCCCACCACCATCAATAGAAACGGTATCAGGCGGTCTGCAATGATCGGGGCACCATATTTTGCAACAAAATCAACTGATTGCTGGGCAGTAAAATTCATCAGCCCGGGAAAAAAGATCGTCAGAATAATGATGGGGGCAATGATTCGCCAATCACGGAATTGATCCCGAACCTCACGCCGGGTGATAATCATCGCTTTTTGAAGATTAATCCACATGGTTAATCTCCTCTACTGGCGCCTGATTAACCGCCTGAAGATATACCGATTCCAGGCTGCGCTTGATCTCTTCCACTCGAACAACTGCGAATCCCGCCGATACTAAATTTTGAATCAGAAGAGGATTGATCTCATTCGGCACAGTTACCTGATAATGGAACCAATCTGTTCCCTTTTCAGTAATTTCTACTCCTGAAGGAAGCGGCAGGTTGCGGCTGTCCAGGTTCTCGGCGAATTGAATATGAAACTCATCTGGGCCTAAAAGCTGTTGCTTTAATTCTCCATAGGTTCCACTGACAATGATCCTTCCAGAACGGATGATGGCAATTTTATCCGCCAACTCTTCAGCCTCAACAAGGTTATGAGTACAGACAATAATTGCCCGGTCTTCTGACCGAAGCGATTTAATCGCATTTCTAACCAATCGGGCACTGGCAGGATCCATTGCTGAAGTAGGTTCATCCAATAATAAAACCGGCGGGGAATGAAGCAGCGACCGGGCCAGGGACAATTTCTGTCTCATCCCTTTTGAATACTGTCCTATCCTGCGATTTACAGCATCCAATAAATCAAACTTGTCCAGCAAATATTGAATCCGCCCTTCCCGTTCTGCTGTAGGCATACCATAAATCTGACCAAAAAAATCCAGGTATTCTAGAATATACATTCGGTCATACAAACCATGATCCTCGGTTAATACGCCAACAGCCGATCGCACTTTATCGGCATCAGAAACCACATCATATCCTGCCACCCTGGCAGTTCCACTGCTGGGGCGGAGCACTGTAGTCAGCATTCGGACAGTAGTGGTTTTCCCTGCCCCGTTTGGACCAAGGAGCGCGAGGACTTCACCTGACCTTACCTGGAGGTTTACCTGATCTACCGCTTTTACGTCTTTAAAATTCTTGCTGAGATTACTTGTAATAATCATTGAATTGTAGACTCACCGGGTTTTCTCTTTTGGCGGATTATAAACAGTACTCCGGCCACGAGTACCACAGCCGCCATGAATGCCTGGTTAATGTTGATTCCCCGGAAGGAAGAGATATCCAAGCGGAGAAATTCCAAACCAACTCTTCCAAACCCATAGAAAATAAGATAGATTAGAAATATGCTTCCCGATTTTATCCGATCCTTATATTTCCTGCCCACCCACAGTAGAATAGCCATGTTTAAAAGGCTCCAGATTGCTTCATACAAAAATAAGGGGTGGTAGGAAGCCACAGATTCGTAACCTGGCAGACGGTACAGCGGCTCAATAGTGATTGCCCAGGGCAAATCCGAAGGAAGTCCATATACTTCCTGATTGATGAAATTTCCCCAACGTCCAACAGCTTGTGCAAGCGCAAGTCCAGGGGCAATAATATCAAGCCAAACCGAAATCGTTTCCCCTTTTTTCCTGGCAAAAATGCTCAATGCGATTATTCCCCCCATTACAGAACCAATGATCCCTGCCCCGCCTTTCCAGATTGCAATAGCCTCATTAAGGTGGGTGAGATAATAGCTGGTGGTAATTCCATGATTCACCATGGATTGGGGAGGAGTCAGAATATGCCAGAATCTAGCTCCGATTACACCGCCAAGGAATATCCAGGGAATTGCATCCATCAGAAAATCCAGGGTTTTACCCCTTCTGGTTGCTTCTCTGGAAATGATAACCATTGCAATCAAAATCCCCAGGATGATTATTATTCCATAATAATGAATGGTGATTGGCCCCAAATTAAAACCTGTAGGCATAAGTTATCCCTTTTTCTGGAATGAGTCCTGGTTTCTGGTTGATTTTCCCCCACTAGAGTTTATCCCCGAACTCCTCGTCCGGGGCAATAAACACTTCCCGTTCTATCCCGCTTCCTTTAGAAGGACCAACGTACCCCAGGGTTGATAATTCGTCCATCAATCTGGCAGCCCGGGGGTACCCGACACGTAATTTGCGTTGAATTAATGAAGTTGACGCTCTCTGAGAATTGCGGACGATTTTAAAAGCATCCTTAATAAGGTCGTCATATTCATCCAGCTCTGCCTGCTCTTGGAGAACATTCTCCCAGGGTGGAAGGCTGAGTTCATCCGGTTCAATATCAGAGATTTCTTTCCAGGCTTTAATGACCCGATCCAATTCTTCCGGAGTTACAATGCATCCCTGAGTTCGAATAGGATTGGCGGCTTCCGGCGGTAAGAACAGCATGTCGCCGTTCCCTAACAGCGATTCTGCGCCATTCATATCCAGGACCACTCGGGAATCTACCGAGGAAGCCACCGCGAATGACATCCGGGCCGGGAAATTGGCTTTGATCAATCCTGTAACCACATCAGTGCTCGGTCGTTGAGTCGCAACCACCAGGTGAATACCGGTCGCTCTTGCCATCTGGGCTAATCGGACAAGGCTAAACTCTGTCTGCGCAGGAGCCATCATCATCAGGTCAGCCAATTCATCAATCATCACCACAATGCGGGGTAAAATTTCCCCATCTCTCTTCCGATTTTCTTTTTTGTTGTAGGTATCTATATTTCTGGATCGTGTTTCATCCAGAACTTGATATCGTCTATCCATCTCCGCAACCACCCACTGCAGCACACCCAGAATGCGCTCCAGATTGGTCTCCACTTTACCTAACAAATGAGGAAGGCCATTAAACCGAACTAACTCAACCATTTTTGGATCAATCATCACCAACTTGAGCTGTTCTGGTGTATTGTTCATCACCAGGCAGGTAGTTAAGGAAGTAATGCAAACAGACTTTCCCGATCCGGTTGTTCCTGCAATTAAAAGGTGCGGCATACTGGCTAAGTCCGCCACGACTGGTTCTCCGGAAACATCGCTTCCCAAGGCAATTGCCAGAGGGGAATCCAGCTTATAAAATGCGTCTGACTCAATTATTGACCGCAGATAGACCAGGGAGGATTTTTCATTGGGCACTTCAATCCCAATATAGGATCTTCCCGGAACCGGCGCTTCAATACGCAGCTGCTTGGCAGATAAGGCAAGCGCCAGGTCTTTCTTAAGGGAGGTAATTCTTGATACCCGAACCCTTTTCCTTTCTTCATCAGCATCATCATCTGTTCCATTTAAATATCCTGGCTTAACAGCAAATTGGGTCACAGTAGGACCCACCTGAAATCCAACTACCTGGGAAGGAATGCCAAATTCTGCCAGGGTCTTCTCAATTAATCCTGCGGACATATTAATATGACGCTGATTCGGCTTTGAAGCCTTTCCTGAAGACAACAAATCAAGACTGGGCAGGTGTTTATCCCGGGGAGGTGATTTTTGCGGCTTATCATCTCTGGATTCAACCTTAAATTGTTTACGGAATTCCGGCGGTATTCGCTGTTTCCGTTTCTCAGGTGCAGGTTTTTCCGTTCCTGGAGATCCCTTCTCTTTTGTGGAGTGTTGATCCGGATCTGCGTGTTTCAGCTCAACAATCGTGGGGTGACCCTGAATTTCAGATATTTGCTGCCGCAGCCTATCCGTCAAACCCAATCCCACTATGCTGCCCATTACTGCACCTAAAAAAGCCAGTATTCCGGTCCAAACCAAACCAACCAGGCTGGAAATGGCTTCCACCAAACCCCAGCCGACCAACCCTCCATCCAATCCTTCCCGGGCTCGGGTCAGGGAATGCCCTCCAAAGACCGTAAACAACATAACCAAGCAGAAAACAGCGCCTTCCAGAGCAAAAATCCTCACCCATAAAACAGAGTAAGGTTCGCCTGCCTGCTGCTTTAACATCCAGATCCCCAAGACTATGCCAGTGAGGACAACAAATACACTCCCCCATCCTAAACCCAGCCGAATGATATTCGTCCATCTTAATAATGCGGATCCAGCTACCAGACCGGGAAATAAGGTGGCAATCAGAGTCATGATGGAGAAAGCGAGCAAAAGAATGCCGCCGATATCCCAGCTGTAATTTCTGAGACGGTTCCAGATACCCTGGAAGGATTTACCTTGCTGCGTCAGGGCATCTAGTATATCTTTTACGTTACGGGGGTCCTGTTTATTCGACACAGGTTCTCCTACATGTATTGATCGCTGGGTTGAGATTTCTGGCTAAAAGAAGCCAGTCCGATACCAGCTAAAATAAGTATAGCACCAATTATTTTTACTGCCGGCGGCGTCTCATTGAGAAAAATATAAGCCAAAATAGTAGCCCCAATCGGTTCTCCGAGCAGGCTTACAGATACATAGCCTGCAGGCAAATATTTCAGCGACCAATTAAATATAGAATGCCCTAGAAGCTGAGGGATAACAGCTAGTAAGATCAACCAACCATATACCCGGGTTGGAAATACAGGAGGAGCGCCTGCCATGAAAAACATAGCGATCACCAGAAACAGCGCAGAAGTGCTGTAAACAAGGAATATATACGGCGTTAAGGATATTTTTCGTCGTAGATGTCTGCCTATCATTAAATATGCTGCCGCGGATATAGCGCCCAATACAGCCAGGAGATCTCCTAACAGGTTTTGTGATCCTGACAAACCATCCTGAAAATGGCAGGTGATACCTGCGGACGTCCAGGAACAGACATCACTGCCCGCAATAATGACGCCGCCAAGTAAAGCCATGATCATGCCTACTATGGCAAGCCGGGTTGATTTTTCGCCCAGGAAAATTGGCGCCATTAAGGCAACCCACAATGGTGTTGTGGTGACGAGAACAACAGAGCTTGCCACAGATGTATACTCGAGAGAAGTGATCCAGGCAGCAAAATGAACAGCTAATAAAAATCCAGCCAGCAAAGCAAG